>JAZDJM010000284.1:0-6730 GCA_043804305.1 Bacteroidota bacterium | reverse complement strand
AGTCAACCGGGTATTGAAAATAATCTTTATAAAAACCTTCGACAGAAAGCAGGATTTTATCTGAAAAACGATGTTCAAGGCCAAGATTATACTGATTCAGACCAATAAAACTTGCCCCATCCTGATTTACCAATTCATTTGCATTGTTACTAAATCCAAGTGTTGTATACGCCGCTTGCTGAAAATACCTTCCAAATCCGGCGTTAAGCGCCGTTTTTTCAGATAATGCCAAAGAAGCTGAAAGTCTCGGTGAAAATTGATTGAAAAGATTTTTTGTATTGGCATTGTAATTATTTGCATCCATTCTCACGCCCAGCGAAACGAGCATCAGCTCGTTTAAAAAACGCTTAGTAGCTTGGGCTGATAATCCGTATTTGGCCAGGTCTAACTCCGTATTGTATTGAAATCCGCTTAAACTTCCGTTTGTATATACTTGCTGTGTGGTTTGGTTTGAATATTTTGCAAACTCAACATTTGCGCTCAGGCTGTATTTTATTCCTTTACTGTTAAAATCAAGCTCATACCTGAATTTGTTTTCTATTTCTCTTGATGTGTAATCCAAGCTTTTAGGCAGATCTTCATTATTGTCAGGAAATTTATAAAACTCATTGTTCAACATATTCCGGCTAAGAATGAATGAAGAACTTCCATTCTTGAAAAAATGTTTATAAACCAAACCAAAGGTATAACTCCACTGATTATTTACAGGAATTTGTGAAGCAATATATTCCTGTGCTGCGCTAGGATTTTTTATTTCATTATTGATACTCATATTGTCTAGAGAACCTATACTGATTACCGACAATTGATTTTTAGTGTTGAAATTGGTTTTAATTTTTAGCTGATAGTCATTGTAAGTCGGCAAAAAAGGCAAACCTATTGCAGAAAACAGATATTGTAAATACGAACGACGAACTGAAAAGATAAAGGTCGTTTTTTCTCCAATTGGCCCGTCAAGCGTTAATGCTGTTTCGCTGGCTCCTACAGTAAGTTGTAAATTGGTTTTGTCTTTACTCCCTTCTTTCAACCTAAAATCCAATATACCGCTTAAAGCATTGTATTTTGAAGCCGGAAAAGATGCAGAATAAAAATCGGCAGCGCGAACAAAATCTGCATTTATTATACCAACCGGCCCGCCTGAAGCTCCTTGTGTTGAAAAATGATTTAAGACCGGAATTTCTATTCCATCCAAAAAGAATCGATTTTCCGATGGCCCGCCACCTCTGATTATTACATCATTACGGAAAGCGGGTGTTGAACCAACACCCGGGAAAGACTGAATTACGCGTGAAATATCTCTGTTGCTTCCGGGGTTGCTTTCTATTTCCCGGGTAGTTATACTCTGCATGGACA
Organism: Bacteroidota bacterium; assembly: GCA_043804305.1. Taxonomy (GTDB): domain Bacteria; phylum Bacteroidota; class Bacteroidia; order Bacteroidales; family UBA12170; genus UBA12170. The sequence continues at coordinate 5,377 of JAZDJM010000284.1, read as the reverse complement.
ATGGAGATTCTTCCTTTTTTTGAAAAGGATTAACTTTTACAACCACTTCCTCCAAAATAATTTCGCTGGATTGAAGTTTAATTTCTAAATAAGGACTATTGGAATTTGTTACAAATATATCATCTACAATTCTTGATTTGTAACCAATCGATGAAATTTGCAGTTTCAAATAACCTGCCTCTAAGTTATCGTGTGTGAATTTTCCATCAAAGGAACTTGAGGTGCCAATGGTAGTATTAACAACTAAAATATTTGCATAAGGCACAGCCTCGTTATTGTCAGCGTCGATTACGATGCCTTTAATGTGTCCTGTTTGGGCAAAACTTAAAGTCGAAATGAGCATAAAAAGGAGTATTAGTCCTATATAATTTATATTTTTTATCATTATATTACAATTTTGTATTACTTTTGCAAATATAGTACATTTATGTATATCACAAACGAAAAAGTAGTTTTTTTTATATTTTATTACAATGTCGGAGCATATTGATTTGATTAAAGCACTTCTCGATCACATTGAAAATTATGAAAAGGAGTTCGGGAACAGCGATTTAAAGGAATTTTCGATTTATCTGAAAGATAAAGTTGCAACTGAGCAGCCTAAAAGCAGTGAATTGCCTTTCGATAAGCATAATTATCAGAATTATAAATCCTATGCAGAAGTTGAATTCTCCACATTATTGACCAATCTGTATCGCTTTGCCAAGCATTATATGAAAAAGGCTTTTGCCAATATGGAAATTAAAACCATCGACGAATTTGGATTTCTGGCCTCTTTACTCCGGCAAAAAAGCCTGACTAAAAACGAACTGATTAGTCAGCATTTATTAGAAACTTCGAGCGGATCAGAAATAATAAAACGTTTGATTAAGAACGGATTGATACAGGAAATTCCGGATGAAAATGATAAGCGAGCCAAACGTGTTTTGCTTACCGATAAAGGCAAAGCTACTATTTTTGCTTCCTTTGATGAAATGCATAAAATATCAGAGATTATTATCGGAAATCTTTCTCAGGAAGAATTAAAACAAGCGCTGGCTGTATTTAATAAACTCAGTTTTTTCCATCAGCATATTCATGAAAGCGACAGAAATTCAAGCCTTCAGACCATTCATCAGAAATTCGTAGAAAAAAAATATGACTAAGCATATACTTATCAGCGGAGGAAGCGGCTTGCTAGGAAAAGCAATTCAGGAATATTTACAGGCAGAAGGCCATGTAGTTGCAATTCTAAGCCGGCAAAAACAAAGCAATTCGGTAAAATCTTTTTATTGGGATTACGAAAACGGGATTATTGATCAGGAAGCTATAGCATTTGCAAATATTATCATTCATTTGGCCGGCGAAAATATTTCAGCCAGCCGATGGACTGCCAAGCAGAAGCATAAAATTATAGAAAGCCGGGTAAAAACTACAGAATTGTTGTATTCAGCCATCAAAAAATCGAAAAAGAAACCTGAAAAGATAATTTCTGCATCAGCAATTGGCTATTATGGATCGGTTTCAGGAGATCGCATTTATAAAGAAACTGATGAAGCAGGATCCGATTTTTTAGCTGAAACGGTAGCTCAATGGGAAGCCGCCGTAGATAGATTTACTGATTTGGGAGTTAGTACTTTCAAATTAAGAATTGGCGTGGTAATGAGCGATAAAGGCGGCGCGTTGCAAGAAATGATAAAACCCCTAAAAATGGGGTTTGCAGCGAAATTAGCATCCGGTAAACAATATATTCCATGGATTTCGATTGATGATTTGGCAAGAATGTTTGTTTTTTTAATTGATAAAAATGATGTGGCTAAAGTTTACAATGCAGTTAATCCGACTCACATTAACAATCAGGAATTGACCGGTTTATTGGCAAAAAAATACAATAAACCCATGCTTCCTTTCGGAATACCGGCTTTTCTTATTAGGCTCATTTTTGGGGAAATGTCAGTCATAGTATTGGAAGGCAGCCGGGTATCTTCACAATTGATTCAGGATTCAGGATTTGAATTTAAACATACAAAGCTGAAAGATTATCTGGATCAATTGCCTTGATTCAATTAAAGATTTTTGGCCTTTTACCAGAAATTTACAGTCCGACTGTTTTACTTCTTCTTTCCAACAAAACCGTATCGCGCCATACGCCATTCATTTTTCCGATTTTTTCGCGATAGCCTATTTCTCTGAATCCTTGATTTTTATGAATTTTTATACTCGCTAGATTTTCAGGAAAAATTCCGGCCTGAAGTGTCCAGATTTCTTCTTTTTCGCTTTCGCCGATTAATTTCCCGAGAATTTGTTCGCCAATTTTACGGCCTCTGAATTCATTGGAAACGTAAACACTTACTTCGGCCACTCCGGCATAAACACATCTGCCTGAAACACTGGTCAACGCAGCCCAGGCAACAATATGATTATGCAAAACAGCAACAATGCGACAGTTTTTCAGATGTTCTTTATCCCAACTTTCCCATGGCGGAATTTCAGTCTGAAAAGTAGCGTTTCCGCTTTCAATTCCTTCCTTATATATTCTAGAAACAACTTCCCAGTCATCCTTTTTTAATTCTCTGAAAACAATCATTTTTTTGAATTATTAAACAAAGTATAACCAAATACAAAACTATAGGTATTATATTCTGATGTCCAGCTAATATAAGGAATTAGTAAATTTCTTATCGTAAAATACCTGAATTCAAAACTATATATATTCTTATATTTATAGCCCAATCCAAAAGCCATCGTATTTCTAGTTTCAATTTCCAGATCTTCGCCAGTATTGGTATAATCAATAATTGAATTTAAATCAAAATCTAAAACCATAGTCGCATTGAAATAAATTTTTGAATTATCATCAAGAAATAAATAATACCTTAAACCGATTGGAAGCTCAATCGATTTGTATGAAACCTCAACATCCTGATACATTAATTCCTGACTGCCATTGAAATATTGAAAAGTGGGTTCTATTACCAAAGCCCATTTATTCTTATTAAAGGGCAATACTAATTCAACTTCCATTCCTAAACGCGGATTAATTTTTGATCCAAAATCAGCATTGCGATGGCTCAAATAGGGAATATTATTTTCGATGTTCAATGAGCTGAAATTAAAACCAGGACGAATGCTTAAGTTTATAAAACCTTTATTCGAATTTTTTACGAAATCCAGATAGTTTGAGTTTCTGCAAGCATTGTATTTCACAAAATAATTTGCAAGCGCTTTGGTTGAGTATGTCATTAATTCGAGTTCCTTTTCAGAGCTTGATGCACAAATTAATACTTGTCTGATTTGTTGTTTGTAATCAATATTATATCCAATTTTTGATTCACCAATCAAATAAGGTTTATAGATAAGCTGTTCAATACCAATAGTATCCGTTTTGTAAAAAAATCTTTTTAAGTTACCATCTTCAAAATAAAACAATGAAGCAGTTCCTTCAACCAAAGTTTTAAGAAAGAGTTCTTCTGAAACAAATTCTGGATTTCTGTTCAAACTTAAGTTGCTGGTATAATCTGGAGATCGGTCAATATTGACATTAAAACGAACATATTTTGAGGTGTTTAAGATTCCAAACTCTTTTACATTTTTAATTGATTCAGATTTTATTTCAGAATTATCAGACAGCTTGTAATCAAAATGTGTGGGATTGTTTTTCCAATCCACATTCTTAATTAAACAATTCGTTTTCACATCATTATTATCAATAAAATAGGCTTTTTCGAAATTAATTTGCGCATAGACCGATTGACTGATAATTAGTAAAAATGCAATAGTAAGTAGGTTTTTCATAAGAAATTGATCTTTATAAGGTTTGTGACAGTTTGTGTTTATGCAAAACAAAAATAGCTTATTAATTTGTTATACAAGTAAAAGTTTTAATATATTGAGAACTGTCAAAATTTCTTTTAAAAAATGTGAAAATTAGAAATTTTAGAGCCTTTTTGGTGTTTTTGTGTTTTTGTGGCGAAAAAAATAGGCCACCAAGACACTAAATCACCAAATATAACCAAATATAACCCTTAAGAATAATACATTTTAATATTAGACAGTTTCTAATAAAATGTAAAAAATATTATAACCACTTTTTACGTCTAAAATAATATATCATTGATAATGCGATAATTATCATTACACCCCACATGATAAAATAGCTGTATTTAAAATGTTTTTCAGGAAGAAAATCGAAATTGGTTCCGTAAACCCCGGCAATAAATGTAAGAGGAATAAAAATAACCGAAAAAATGGTGAGGAATTTTATGATATCGTTTAGTTTGTTGCTGATTGAGGAATGATAAATACTCAGGTGATCCGACAAAATTTCCCGATAACTTTCCAAGGATTCGATGGCATGGTTTACATTTCTTTTAAGTTCTTCCAAATGCATATACAAACTTTCTTTTAGCAATTCGGATTCAGATTTTAATAGATCAAGCGTTAGTTCCTGACAAGGTTTAATGGTGTTTTTCAGAAAGATAAGCTCACGTTTGTAATTCTTTATTTCTTCGATTATTGTAGCCGGAGGATCGTCGAGCAGCTTTACTTCGAGCATTTCAATTTTATCGCCTATTCGCCCGGTGATGTAATTATAATTGTCAAAAACAATATCCAACAATGCAAATGCCAGATAATCGGAGCCGGAAATTCTAATGATTTTTTTGTTTTTTCGCAGCCGCTCACGAACCGGATTAAAAACGTCTCCTTTTTTTTCCTGAAAGGTCAGTAAAAAATTTTGCTTAATAATAAGCACTAAATTTTCGGAGCTTATTTTATTCTGTTCATCATTAAAATCAAGCATTTTTAAAGAAATATAAATACAATCGTCGAACTCCTGAAATTTTGGGCGGGCATGAGTATTCATCACGTCAGAAATCAGGCTTTTTTGTAAATCGAAACGGCTTGATATTTCATCCATTACTATTTCATCGTGCAGGCCATCAACATTTAACCAGGTGGTAGAGTCTGTATTAAGGTATTTTTCTGCCTGAGTAAGATTTTCTATATCAAGTTCATGGATATATTCATCAGTAAAATCAGTAATACGCAGTAATACCGTATTGCTTTTTTTATCGCCCCTAAAAACTAAATCATAAGGCGAAATTCCGATTTCTTCTTTTTTTGTTTTACTAAAACGAGCCATTTTTCTTTTCTTTTAGGTTCCTGATTTCATTCCAATCTACAACTGATGATTGCAATTCCATGTTTATCCTTAAGTTCATTTTCCGGAATTTCCGGGCCAATAGAGAATTGAATACTTTCAATTTTTTGGATATCAAATTCTGTAATTAATTCATGTTCAAAATAATAGGGCAAAAATGTTGGATACGGCCTGGGCAAAGTAACTGTTTTTACAGCATGTAGATTATCCAATGCTAAAAAATAATCTTTTGATTCT
>JAZDJM010000283.1:0-6561 GCA_043804305.1 Bacteroidota bacterium | reverse complement strand
GGCGATGAGGTTGATCTTCGGCCAATGATTCTGAAAGATATTGCCGATACTGTAAATCTTGATATTTCAACCATATCGCGTGTGGCCAACAGTAAATACGTTCAAACACCTTTCGGAACCTTATTGTTGAAAAGCCTGTTTTCCGAAAGTTTAAAAACAGATACCGGCGATGAGGTTTCAACCATCGAAGTTAAAAAAATCCTTTCCGACTGTATAGCCGCCGAAGAAAAAAGCAAACCGCTCACCGATGAACAGTTAACCGAGATTCTAAAAGAAAAAGGCTATGTTATTGCCCGTCGCACTGTAGCAAAATACCGCGAACAACTGAATATTCCGGTTGCCCGTTTACGAAAAGAACTTAATTAGAATTCAGAAAAGCTTCCAGATTTATACTGATTTGCTCATTTTCAAGCAAAAATCCATCATGTCCAAACTTCGAATGAATAAGTTGAAATTTTGAATTTGGGATATTTTCCTGCATTCTTTTCTGATCATTTATCGTAAACAGCAAATCTGAATCTATTGCAAGGATCAAGGTCTTTGCTTCAATTTTATTTAGTGCAGCTGTTTCCCCGCCTCTTTTTCGTCCAATATCGTGGGTGTCGAGCATATTTAACAAGGCATAATAAGAATAAGCATTGAAACGTTTTGCCAGTTTTTCGCCCTGATACCTTTGGTATGAATCTGCGCGAAAGGAAGTTAATTTATCATCATCGTTTTCGGTTTGTGTCATTTCATAAGCTTCGGCATTACGGTAACTTAAAAGAGCCATAGCACGTGCAGCCTTCATTCCGTTTATTCCACCTTCGGGCGAATCAGAATAAAAACCCGAATCTGATTCAATAATCATCCTTTGGGTTGCATTGTGTGCCCTTCGCCAGGCCGTTGTTTTTGAACCGCTGGCAATCAGAATCAAATGTTTTATCATTTTTGGCTCCATAATGGCCCATTCCAACGCCTGAAAACCGCCAATTGAGCCTCCAATAATCAGATGAATCGACATTATTTTTAAATGCTTAGCCAATATTATTTGGGTTTTAACAATATCTCTGACCGTAAATAACGGAAAATCACGATAATAAGGTTTTTGAGTTTCTGAATTTATATCCAAAGGAGAAGTTGAACCATAAGGCGAGCCTAAGATATTGGCGCAAATCATGCAGTAATTCTCCGGCGAAAAAAATTTCCCGTCTCCAAGCAAGCCGGGCCACCAGGTTTCAGGAAGCGCATTTGCGGTAAAAGCATGACAAATCCATACCACATTTGATTTTTCAGCATTGATTTTGCCTGTTATGCTATAAGCTATTTTCAGGTTTTTATGCAGTTCGCCTTTTTCGCTTGTGAATTCTTTGATGGTGTAAAACTGAACTTCAGTCATCGGTTTCTATTTTTCAGCCAAATTAGAAATTTTATGATAAGCTAAAAAATGTCGGTCTTGTTTTGCCAAGGATCAGTAAACTATTTCATATCTTTGCATAACGATAAAAAACTAATATTATGGAATTGTTTGTTATGTTAGCTGTTCCCGGCATCTGGTCTATTGCCTTAATCGCAATTGTTGTGCTTTTGCTTTTTGGTGGAAAAAAAATCCCTGAACTTATGAAAGGAATAGGCAGCGGAATTAATGAATTTAAAAAAGGCTTGTCTGGTGAAGACAAGGAGGAAACGAAAAAAGATAAGGAATAAAAAAAGCGGGAATTCCCGCTTTTTTTATTTGACTTGCAGAACATAAGCATCAAACTCCGCCCGTTCCTGCACGGGTGTGAGTTTTCTCAGTGCTTCCGTAAATGTTTTATACGGCCCGATAACCACTTTAAAGTAAGCGTTTCCGTTTGGAACAATTTCAGGTATCCAATAATAGGAAGCTTCAAATCCTTTATTCTTTAGCTCGCTAATTTTCTTAAGCGCATGTTCTTCAGTTTTAACTGCATAACAGGCAACAAAATAGGCAGGCCTGCTAAAACTGTCATTAGTTAAACGCAGTGAGCTGCTTATATTTTCTTTTCTCTGTTCAACTACCGGCTTATTTACAGCTGCCACAGCTTCTTTTTTAACTTCAACGGGTTTTTCAATTTTTGCTGCTTGCGGTTCAGGCTTTTTGACCGGAATAATTTTTTCAGTTTTAGTTGGTTGAGTTTCTGTTTTTTTAGCTTCCACTGGCTTTTCGCTTATTGGTTTTGCAGTAGTTTTTGCAGTAACTTCCGTTTCAACTGGTTTTTTCTCGTCGGTGATAAGAGTGCCGCTTTTACTTTCAGTTATTGGCTCAGATTTGGGTTTAGCTGATTCTGTTGTCGGAGATGCTGCCGGTTTCTTTGTGCTTTTTCCGAATAAAGAAATTTTTGATTTCTCCGGCACCACATTAAATTGTTTGGTGCGTGGCCGGTAAATAAAAATGAAAAAAGCAATAACTGCGATTACAATAAAAAGTAAGACACTTCCGAAAATATAGAGAAAATATTTTTTGTTGAAATTCTTGCTCGAAGTCAGTTCAAAATCTTTGGAAGTCGAATTTTTTCTGGTGTCATTAAACCAAAAAGATTCTTTGGCTTTGGCACGCTCTGCTATAAAATCTTTTCGTGTATTTGCTTGTGGCTTAGCAGGCTCTGTTTTTTTTTCTTCTGCATAAGGTTTGGAAACATTTTTTTCCTCGCGCCTTGCATTTTCAAAATCGATGGATTCAAAAAGGTTCTTTCTCGGTACTTTGCTAAAACCCGGGTCTTCCAATGGAATTTCCTCTTCTCGGGGAGGAGGTGCAATTGGTTTAGTTTCTTCCTTCATTTCAGATTCAGGCTTATCAGTGTGTAAGTCAACATGTTCGTCAAGAGATTCGTAGGCATCTTTTTTTTCAGTCGATTGCGAACGAATCCTTGCTAAAGCTTCTTCAATAATCTTCCGGCTATCTGAAACAGGTTTTCGGCTTTTGTATTTTGCCTTCTGACTGATGTAAAATTGCTTTTCTTTTCCTTTATACCGCTCAAGAAAATAGTCAATTTGCTTAATCCTTTCCGGCTCATGCACTTTATACAATTCAGTCAGCAGTTTTTTATAATCTTCCATAAATTTATACTCTATAGCCCTAAAGACTTTAAACAATATTTTCAAAGTTAAACAAAATCCAATCAATACATGATTTTGAAATCAATATTTTTTGAATTCCTTAAGCTGTTATATTCCAAAAGATAAAAATATATTTTTAAAAATAATAAAAACGAACGAAATAATTATCAATTTTGTCAGTGAGATACTCAAAAACATTCTTTTCACAGCAATTATTTTCAAGCCGTTAACAAATCGAATTTTTAGTAAAAATGGTTTATTATGTTTCGAAACAGAAAATCAATCCAATCTGAATTAATCCCCGAAGCTTGGGGTACACGGGTGGGTTTAGTACTGGCAATGGCCGGAAATGCAGTGGGCTTCGGAAATTTCTTAAGGTTTCCGGTTCAAGCTGTTCAAAATGGAGGAGGAGCTTTTATTATCCCGTATCTGGTCTCACTGGTAATTCTTGGGATTCCATTGCTTTTAATCGAGTGGTCATCCGGTAGGTTTGGCGGGCAGTTTGGGCATCATTCCACTCCGTTTATCCTTCATAAGATGAACAAAAAAGCAATATGGAAGTATGTGGGCGTATTTGGAATTTTTAGCAATATCGCCATCGCATCCTATTATTGTTATATGGAAAGCTGGACATTGTCCTATGTTTTTCATTCCATTATCGGTACTTTTGATGGCATGGACCAGAATTCGGTGGCGGGTTTTTTTGATAATTACCTGGATTTAAATACTACTTCTTCCGGAATACCCTATGAAGCCATATTTTTCTTCGTTTTTTGTCTGGCTTTAAATATCTGGATACTGAGTAAGGGACTGAGCGGTGGTGTGGAAAAGGCAGCGAAAATTGGCGTGCCTTTGCTAATTGTTTTTGGTATATTCCTGGTTTATCGTGCAATGACTCTGAAAGCCGGTACAAATGGTGCTCTGTTTGACGGATTGGAAGGGCTCAATTTTCTTTGGACACCAAAATACGATTCGTTGACTAATCCAAAAGTGTGGTTAGCTGCTGCCGGACAAATTTTCTTTACGCTTTCTGTGGGTATGGGTTCTATTCAATGCTATGCGTCCTATTTGAAAGAAAAAGATGATGTGGCTTTAAACTCAATGTCAGCCGGCTTTATGAACGAATTTGTGGAAATTGTTTTAGGCGGATCAATCATTATCCCTATCGCAGTTGGTTATCTGGGTATTGATAAAGTTATTGAACTAACAAATCTAGGCGGATTAGGCCTCGCTTTCCGTACCATGCCATTTCTCTTCGAACAGTGGGGAACTATCCTCTCAGCTTTGGGCGGCCTTGCTTTTTTTGGGCTGCTATTCTTTGCCGGAATAACTTCCTCTTTGGCAATGGGAACACCTGTAATGGGTTTTTTAAAAGATGAGTTTAATATCAATAAAAAACCTGCTGCATTAATTTTCGGATTACTTGTGCTTATTTTTGGTTTGCCAACCGTTTTTTTCTTTCAGGAAGGTGTTTTCGACGAATACGATTATTGGGCAGGAACCATATCGCTCTTTGTATTTGCCATGCTTGAGTCGGTGCTCTTTGCCTGGTTTTTTGGCGCAAGCAAAGGTTGGGATGAAATTACACGAGGTGCCGAAATCAAAATTCCTGTTTTCTTTAAATTTTTAATCCGTTATGTAACTCCTGTTGTTCTAATCGTTGTGTTTACAACCTCATTAATTCGGCCCGAAAACGATAATTGGTCTCAAATCAAAGAAGGAAAATGGTCACTGCACAAAGAAAGTATACTGGGACAACTTCAACACAAAGGAATCGGCCCGAATAAAAGCTATTTTTCAAATACGTTCTATTCCGAAACCAATGGTTTTGTCGATTCAGTCTGGATTAAAGATAATAAACAGCACATCAGAATAATTCCTGATGATCAAATTAAAAATTCCGAAATTGTTTACATAAGCAGCGAAAACGCCAGCCTTTTGACGGAAAATAAATCACAAATAGAGATCGGTCAGCCGGTTTGGGAAGGAAAAGTGATCAATAAAATTTTCTATAAAGATATGGCCAGACTTCTCTTATTGTCTTTGTTTCTGGGAATTGCTATTACGGTGTGGCTTGCCTTTAGAAAACGTAAAAAAGAAGAATTAATATGACAAATTCAGCATGGGTTTTAATTGTTATTGTGTGGACATTTATCATTTCACTAACGCTTTATTATTTTATTAAAGTTCTTAAATCTACCCCTAAAAAATAAGATTTTACGGGAATCGAATTATAATAAAGGATTGAGTAAGCAGTTTTAATACCAAAACCTTTATGCATTGGGTATTTAAAACGTATTTGCATAAAGCGGATTGAGATAGATTAATCGCATTTAATTTCAATGGCCAATCACTAAAATAAAGGTTAAGTAAGCGGCTATTGAATATTCTTTCTGATATATTGGATAATTTACCTTTTTTATATTATTTTTGCTGCAATGATATTTTTGACAATAAGGTCGAAAATCTAGGCAATATTTTAAAGGCTTTGCACATTCAGCCTTAATTTTGACTGTTTTCAGAAGTCTGATAACATTAAGGACTCTTAGAGAATTAAGAGTCTTTGTGTATTTATTGTAATATGAGCATTTTAACTATGAATGACATTAAATATTTTACAGAAGAGGGTTTGCAAAAACTCCGCGACGAGGTAGAGGAAATGATTCGCGTTCAACGTCCGGCAATTTCAAAACAAATCGCCGAAGCTCGTGATAAAGGCGATTTATCGGAGAATGCCGAATACGATGCTGCCAAAGAAGCGCAAGGGCTTTTGGAGCTGAAAATCGCAAAACTTCAGGAAACAATACGAAGTGCAAGGATAATTGACGAATCTAAAATGGATGTTTCAAAAGTCTTGATATTGTCAACCGTTAAAATTAAAAATTTAAAAAACGGTGCAATAATGACATACACCTTGGTGCCTGAAAACGAAGCCGATTTAAAAAAAGGAAAACTCTCGGTAAGCTCCCCGATTGCTAAAGGATTATTGGGCGGAAAATCGGGAGATAAAGTAGAGATTGATATTCCTGCAGGTAAGATTACCTTCGAAATTCTTGATGTAACACGTTAAATAACAATAGTATGGCAAGTATATTTACAAAAATTGTATCAGGCGAAATTCCAGCCTATAAAATTGCTGAAAATGAAAAATATCTTGCGTTTTTCGATATTCATCCATTGGCTAAAGGTCATACCCTGGTTATTCCAAAAAATGAAATCAATTATATTTTTGATGTTGCTGATACCGATCTTGCTGAAATGATGATTTTCGCAAAAAAAGTAGCCCTTGCAATTGAGGCTGTTGTGCCATGCAAACGCATTGGAATTGCGGTTCTTGGACTAGAGGTTCCGCATGCCCACATCCATCTGATTCCAATCAATACAGTTTACGATATTGATTTTAAGCAACCCAAATTATCCCTTACACCCGAAGAGTTCTCCGGTCTGGCCGCTCAAATCTCTTCGAAAATAAAACTATAATGACACAGGCATTCAATTTTTTAA
>JAZDJM010000282.1:0-2563 GCA_043804305.1 Bacteroidota bacterium | reverse complement strand
ATTAATTGTCCACTTATATCTTCCTGACTTTCAACATATACTTCAATAGTATCGCCTACTTTTAAGTCGTTTCTATATCTTAATTCAGATAAGGAAATAACGCCATCCGATTTAAATCCAATATTTACAATTACTTCACGGCTATTTTTTCCAACCACAACGCCATCAATAACTTCGTGCTCATTAATCGATTTTAAAGTCTCGGTATAAGCATTTTCAAGTTTTTCGCGCTCATTTTTTGAATAAACTTCGTGTTTTTTTCCAAAAGAGGCCCAATCGAATTCAGTTTCGGTTTTAGCTTCTTTTTTTTCAGCAACAATTTCTTTTTTGATTTCAGCAGGAGTTTCTGCTATTTCAGTATTTTCTACCGTTTGATTTTCAGCTAGGTTCTCAACAGTTTCCCCTACTTTTTCTTGTTCTTCACTCATTTGTGATTTTCTGTCTTGCGACTAATTAATGTGATTAGCAGTTTTATCCAATTATTTAAACCGCCAATCGGGTTAATACTCAATTATTTATTTTTTTAATTGGGCTGCAAATTTAGCTATTTTAAACAAATAAACAAAAATTCATGAAGTGTTTTTAAGAACTCGAAATTATTGAAAATCTTTAATTTATAAAAAAAAGAATTCGTATTTACATTCCTGAATATAGATCCAAATATAAATTAAGACTTTTTAGCTTAGGCTTGACTTAAATTTAGCACAAAAGCCAAGTTTATGCTTAATAAATGATTTGATTCTATTTCAATTTTCATACTTTTGAAAAAATATTTTATATGCTCGAATTTACTACTACATTTAGGGTCAGATATGGTGAAACTGACCAATCTTCATTTGTATTTAACGGGAATTATTCTGCTTTTTATGAAATTGGCCGGACAGAGGCCATCAGAAGTATGGGAATAAGTTACAAAGAAATTGAAGAACGTGGCGTTGTAATGCCTTTAGTTTATCAAAATTCCCAATTCCATTATCCTGCATTTTACGACGAATTGATTTCTATTAAAACCAAAATAAAAGAAATGCCAAAAGCACGCATTATTTTTTATTATGAATTATTCAATGAATCGGGAAAAAAAATTCATAATGGAGAAAATGCACTGGCTTTTATTGATAAACAAACTCATCGCCCCAAACGTGCACCTGAATGGTTTATCGATATTTTGCAAAAAGAAATGGAAAAACAATCAAAATAATTTATTTCCTGGCATAATAGATTCCTGTTCCATATTTTACAGGAACCATCGAGCATGTTAAAAATTGCATCTTTAATTCCTTGCAAATATTTAGTTTAAAGAACTTATAATCACTACGTTCCATAAACTCAAGAATTCTTATTAAAAAAGGTGTTTTCCCAACAAAGTCGTGAAGTACAACATAATTGCGTGCAACTCTTTTCATTTCTTTTAGTATGGCTTCTCTGCTATTTTGCTTAACACCATGCAATACAAAAGAGGCGGTTACGATATCAAAAGAATTATCCTGGAACTGGTGTAAGTTTTCAGCATTAGCATTATAGAATTCAATACCAGGATTTTGCATTCTCGCTTTTATAAGCATTTTATCGGCAAAATCTAACCCAACAACCTTAGCAGCTCCTGCATTTAAAAAGTTCGCTGCCCAAGCTCCTGTCCCAGTTCCAATGTCCATTATGGTTTTTCCTTCAATGGGGATTTCTTTGTTTAATGCTTTTATTGCAGAAGAGAAGGTTTTTTCTATTGATGGACTTAAATAACTGTATATTGGAGCAATTAAGTTAAAAATGAATTTCGACCTTTTATCTGTATCTTTTGAAAAATAATGAAGTAAACCCATACTATTTTAGATTGAATAATTGTTGTTTAAACTAAGTAAGTCATCCTGTGTATCCTCTTTTTTTAAGCTAATCTTAAAACCATCGACTTGTTCAATAAGCTGAGTTCCATCAATATGAATGCTATCAGCTTCGGGCCATTTTAGTTTTGCTAATTTTCGGGCTTGCTTTTCATTTTCAGCCACAATAAAAACCAATTGATGATCTTCCATTAAATTATTAGGCCTAATTTTTCCCCCTAAAAGCACAGCAAAAAGTTTTTCCATTATTAAATTTTTAAATGATTTGGAGCACAAAACTAAACTAAACTCAATTGGCAGCATAAAAAAAACCCTACAATGAGGGTTTTTCTTTTATAATGTTCTGTTATTTTACTTATGAGCTATTGGATCTGGAACTCCATCAGGATCATTTTTCACATAACCATCTGTTTTTAAACTTCCTGAAGTTAAAAGAAGTAAACCACAAACATGAGGTGCAGCCATAGAAGTACCACTCATTGTAGCATAAGCTCCGCCTTTATACGTAGAATAAATACTAACCCCGGGTGCACAATAATCTACCGGAGGATTGGCATAATTAGAAAAATAAGCAAAATTATCATTTATATCCATTGCAGAAACGGTATAAAGATTTGGTCCGTTCGCACGGGCTGGAGAATGATTATTGGCATCATCTGATTCATTACCGGCAGCTAATGCAACAAATACACCTTTATTTCCTAAGGCTTGAACAGCCAAATCAATAG
>JAZDJM010000281.1:0-4188 GCA_043804305.1 Bacteroidota bacterium | reverse complement strand
CCGGCTAACGCCTCCAATACCAATAATTGTTCCCATATCAGGCGGCAAAATTACAATTATTTATACAAAAGAAAAAAACTGCAATTGGAAGGAAGCCTAAAATACAATTCAATTTTCAGATAGAAAAGACAGGATAAAATTTTATTCTACATTGAATAACAGGCTATTGCAGATAACCAAATCGTTTTAAATCACGGTCATTATTTCTCCAATCTTTTTGAACACGAACATAAAGTTCAAGAAAGACTTTTTTACCGAAGAAAGCTTCCATATCTATACGTGCCTGTGTGCCTACTTTTTTTAACATACTGCCTTGATGTCCGATAAGTATTCCTTTCTGCGTATTTCGGGCTACATAGATGTTGGCACGCATTTTTATAATTGCTTCTTCTTCCTTAAATTCTTCCACTTCAACCTCCGAGGAGTATGGAATTTCTTTTTGATAATTCAATAATATTTTTTCGCGAATAATTTCCTGAGCAAAGAACCGCTCTGATTTATCAGTTAACTCATCTTTTGAGAAATAAGCTGGCGATTCGGGGAGTTTTTCGAGAATGGTATCTAAAACTTTTTCGATGTTAAAATTATTTAAGGCCGACATAGGAATAATCTCAGCTTCTGGCATTTTTTCTTTCCAAAAAGCCATTGATTCAACCACTTTTTCCTGAGTTGACAAATCAATTTTATTTATTAATACCAGAGTTGGTATTCCGGATTGATTCATTTTCTCAATAATCGTATCATTTTTAATCCGTTGATTAACCTCCACCAAATAAAGAAAAACATCGGCGTCAATCAAGGCAGATTCAACAAAACTCATCATACTTTCGTGAAGCTTGTATGCAGTATCGACAATTCCGGGAGTATCGGAATAGACAATCTGAAAATCATCACCGCTAACAATTCCCATTATACGATGGCGGGTAGTTTGTGCTTTGGAAGTGATAATTGATAGCTTCTCACCTACCAATGCATTCATTAATGTTGATTTTCCAACGTTTGGATTTCCTAAGATATTGACAAAACCTGCTTTATGGTTCATTTTTTCTTTAAATTGGCTGCAAAGATATTTAAATTACACTTTAAAATCGGATTTAAATTCAGCATGATTTGGATGTAATATAAATAATTAAAAAAAGGAGCTTCGAATCTGATAGCTCCTTCTTATTTAATTTCGAATTTATTTATCCGGGTATTTTTCCCCCGTCTAAAAATTCCTGATATTTAAATAGTGCCTCGTATTCTCCTTTGTATGCCATTCCGGCTTGCTCCGGCCAGGTTGCCGGATCGTGTATTCTGAATTTTTCTTCGTTTTCAGTATCCAAAATTTCTCTAATTCTTGCTGCTGTGATATTAGATAACTCCAACCATGTATTAATTCCTGCTTTATTCAGGATTCCTTCAATAACTGGACCTATTCCTTCAACAATTTTCAAATCATCTTCCTTGATATTCTTTCCAAAAACTGCTTTTATTGCAGCAGCATTGTAATTAGAAGCGGTCATTTTATTGCCTTTTTTACTTTCGCAGTCGGCTAATTTTTGTTTTAACGCTGCAATTTCTTCAAGTAAAAGTCTGATTTTTCTTCCTCTTAGAAGCCAGGCGATAATGAAACCCAAGATTGCTGCTACTATAAGTGCAATTAGGATAAACGCCAAATCAGTTACAAATCTATCTGCCATTTTGTTCTGTTTTTAATATTCGATTAATAAATTAATTTTATCTCTACTCTTCTGTTTAGTGCCCTGCCTTCGTCAGTTTCATTATCACCAGCAGGTTCAGTCAGTCCTTTTCCATCAATTTCAAATGCTTCTTCCGGAATATTTTTTTTGATTAAGTAAGCTTTTAAATTGTTTGCCCTGTCAATACTTAACTGCATATTCATATCAGCATCACCAGTGCTGTCGGTATGTCCAGTGATGAATATTTTACTATCAGGATATTTACATACGAAATAAGCAAGGTCGGAGAAAAACTTATGCAACTCAGGAGTATAATCCATTATACTGCTTCCTGATTCATAATAAACATGATGTGGTGTTTTTAGTTTTTCAATCAATTGTGCTAAATCTTCTTCACTTAAATCAGAAGTGCAATTTAGTAAATCGCTAAATATAAACTCTATAGCCCCGTAAGTGCGTGTATTTTCCTCATCAAAAGTTAGTTCAGGCACACTTTTGAAGGAAATCGAAATTTGATTTGGATCGGCGCCTAAATCAATCAAAAAGGTTTTTAATGAATCGGCTCTTGCCAGTCCTAGACTTGCATTTCCATTTTCACTTAAAGTGTACATTCCTTGAAGCACCATGTGACGGGATTTATTCTTATTAAGATGCCTGACTACTTTTTTTAATTCCCGTTTTATGCAGTTAGGAACTACAAGATTTGCATCGGAATAACCATAATATAAATTGTTATCATCCAAGGCCTTAAAATCGCCATCTTCCACATTGAAAGCTGGAATAGCGTAATCGGGTTCATTGCATCCACAATCATTTCTGATTTCGCATACATAACAATAACTGGCTCCTGCTATCCAAAATATTAGCAGGATTACCCAAAAAGTTACATTTCTCATTTTATTAGATTTGGTGTGTATATTTAATCAAAACCAAATATAAATAATTGAGAATGAAAATGCAAGTCTTTTTTTTTTGGAAATTACTAAGAATGAGCCTCCATTTTATTAGCGATCATAACCCGTATGAAGTTCAATCCAGTTTATTACATCAGCAAAAACTTCCACACGATTGATTTCATTAAGCATTTCATGGCGCGCATCTTCATAAAACTTAAAACTTAAATCTCTTATTCCAGCTTTTTTATAGGTATTTATTACTTGCATTACCCCTTTTGTATTATCACCCACGGGGTCTTTAGCGCCTGCAAAAAGGTAAACAGGAAGATCTTTTGAAACCTTTTGAATATTTGAAAACTTGTTGATGCTTTTTATTCCTTTCAACATATCGTTAAAAAAACCTGCTGTAAATACTGTTCCGCAATAAGGATCTTCGATGTATTTATCTACTTCGGCATTATCGCGGCTTAACCAGTCGAAAGCAGTACGATTGGGTTTAAAAGCTGTATTGAACTTTCCAAAAGAAAGCTTATCGAGTAAAGTGCTTTTCGTTTTTTTTCCACGTAAAAGACTCTCCAATTTTGAAATAATTATTCCAAGATTGCCTAAAAATCTAGGATCGCCGGCTGTAGCAGATAATATAAGTCCATTTATTTTATGGCTAAAAGAAAAAACATATTCGCGCGATAGTAAAGAGCCCATAGAATGGCCAAATAAAAAAACAGGGATAGCGGGATGATTTTCTTTGATAATTGATGTTAGGTTTTTCATGTCTTCTACTACACGAAGCCATCCATTGCTATCAGCAAAATAACCTAGGTTTTCTATTTTACCGGCAGTTTGGCCATGACCTCTATGATCGTTTGCATAAACGCCAATATTACTTGCTGTGAGCGCTTCGGCAAACCGTTTATATCTTTCGGAATGTTCTGCCATACCGTGACTGATTTGCACGATTGCCTTTAAATTCTCTGTTTGTTCCGGAAGCCATTTTCTTGAAAAAATTTCTTTTCCGTCGGAAGCTTTAAATGTAAAAGTAGCTGAATTCATGTGTTTTAATCTTAATTGATTGCTATTCTCAAATGTAAGAATTTATAATCAATTACGTAAACGATAAAAATTTATTTTGTTTAAATAAAGTTTTATCAGCAATTTTAATACAAATGCAGTTTTAAATTTGGGAAGTATTACCATTGACTTTTTATCCAATCAGCAATTTCTTTTAAAGCTGTAGGCGAAAATGTTTGTTCTATTTTAGCATATTCCACTGGCGATCCGGTTTCACATTCCTGAAATAAATGATTTAAACCGGCTAATTCTTTGATAGTTATATTTTTATTCTTTGCCTTTTTTAGAGCAGTTTCAATAGCATC
Organism: Bacteroidota bacterium; assembly: GCA_043804305.1. GTDB lineage: Bacteria > Bacteroidota > Bacteroidia > Bacteroidales > UBA12170 > UBA12170. The sequence goes on along the minus strand of JAZDJM010000281.1, from coordinate 237 downwards.
AAGATTTATTTTTGACGGAACTTGCAAATCTTTTGATCCGTTTAAAGCCAATACCGGACATTTTACTTTTTCTAAAATGATTGAGGGATCATAATTCAAAAAATTATACATCCAGGACGTAGTTAATACATGTACTTGGTTTTTAATAAAATCATCCAGCGACATTCCATTTTGAATTTGAGCCAAAATCTCATCATCTAAATGTTGTTTAATAAAACTACCCAACTCCAATTTTAA
>JAZDJM010000280.1:0-5605 GCA_043804305.1 Bacteroidota bacterium | reverse complement strand
ATAGGCCCTGTTAGAGATGCTTCCAGCTACGAAACCATTAGCTATGCATTGGTAAAAAATTCCATGTCTAACAAAACTGTAATTGCCGATGAAAACGGGCGCTTTATGATTTCAATAATGCGGGGAGACTTAATTAAGGTTTCGGCCATTGGTTTTGAAGACGGATTTTATATTATCAACGATACACTTGCTATAATTTCAGATTTTCCGATTCAGCTTAAACCTAAAATATATGAATTAAAAGAAGTTACTTTAACGCCCTATAAAACGGTTTTGCAATTTAAACATGCTTTTGCACAATTGACTTTACCTGAAGATAATCTTATGCCAGAGCTTAAACTGCCTGAAAGCATTCAGGCGATTAATCAGCGTACACCGGGCGAATTAGGGCCGCTTGTTATTAAAGGGCCTATAAGTAGTTTATACAATGCGTTTAGTCATCGGGGAAAGATGGAAAAAAAATATCGGAATTTAATCAGTAATGATAAGGAATCTGAAAGTATTCAAATTCGCTTCCGTCAGGTTCTTAAAAATAGTTATATACTTTTTGAAACTGATGATGATTTGCTTGCTTTTATCGGATTTTGCAAGTTTGATATTAACTTCATATTGAATTCTTCTGATTATGAATTAATCGCAGAAATTCAAAAAAAGCATGAAGAATATACACAGATTCAGCAACTTTAATTCGAATCAAGGCGTAATAAACCTGCTTTTGCTTTTGCCCTAATGCTCTTATTGTATTCTTCAAAATTTATGGACAGACATTTTTTGAAATATTTTTTGGCTTGAATTTTATCGCCATACATCTCATAAATTTCACCCAGTTTAAGCGCACTGTTACCGGCAAAGTAGGAGTTGTATTTCTCCCCTAAGCCGATGGCAAGCTTATAATAATAGCTTGCCTGCAAAAAATTATTCGAATGATGATATATTCTGCCTTTTCTATAGGCGAGCTCCAGTTTTTCAGAATCATTAAAAGAACCAATGTTTGCCTGCTGAAGAATGCTTAATGCTTCATCCAGATAATTTCCGTCAAATAAAATCCTGCTTTTTAATAAATACAGATTAGGCAAATATCCAGCAGTAGTTTTTTTAGCCTCTTTTAATGCTTCCTTATCGGCATCCAAATTGGTATCTTTGGAAGTTAGAATACGATTCATGATTACTTTATACTCCAAAGTATCTCCCTGAATAAATGCCATCCATGCCATTTTTTGAGCTGCCGATCGCTTGTAATTTTCACCGGGATAATTTTTAACGTAATCAGTAAATAATTTTTTTGCTTCTGGCTGAAATTTATTCAGTTTGGCTTGTGCAAGCATAAACCGATTAAAATGAAGTTTTTCGGCATTCAGGTTTTGTGGCCGGCTTTGGAGAAAGCTCAAAAGCACATCATTGTTTTGTTTCGACAAAAGAACTGCTTCTGAAAATTGAAGCAGCGGGCTTGTCTCACTATAAAGTATAATTTCCGGTCTTTTATAATATTGATTCAGTTCAGTCAGAATTGATTTTCCTGATTTCAGGTTAACTTTCAGGAAAGTATATACAAACAGCGCTTCGGGCTTAAAGTGTTGAAATTCTGGCTTATGGGTTTCTAATACTTGCTTAATCTCGCTTAATCCCTGATCGATACAACCATGAAGTCCAAACAGATTAATCGCCCATTGGTATTGTTCCGGAATAATTCCAATCGTGGTGTGCAATAATCCCAGACCAATATTTGTCGGTAAAAAATCGGGAAAAAGTTTTTTATTTTCTTCCAATAAATGATAAGCCTCTTTGATTTCGATTGCAGCTGTAATGTATTCTCCGAAAATAACCCGTGTAAAAGCCCACTGTAAATTCATTTGTGCAATTCCCAAACGATAATAAGGGTTCGATTGGGAGCCTTTTTCCCATTCTTTGAGTCGTATTTTTTTTTGCGATTGCGCTGTTTTAAAAAGCGCTTTATCTTCATTTAATGTTATTTTTAGAAAATCGATATAATTTTCCAAAAGCAAAGGAATTAAATTGTCAGGCTCCTTTTTTTTGATTGAATTTAATTGATTTTGAGCTTCATCAAAACGTAAGTCGATTATGCTTTTATAAGCTAATTTGCATTGTTCGTTATAGTTATATTGAGCAATTACCCGAGGAGTAATAAATAAAAATAGAGCAAAAAGAAGAAGTTTTGTTCTCATTTATCAGGAAAAAACGTGTTTTAAAACTTCTTCAATCCTGTTCACCGCAATAATTTCAATTTTCAGGCTTTTTGGAAGAGCTTTTTGATTGAATTTAGAAATAACAATGCGCTCAAATCCGAGCTTTTCGGCTTCTGCTATTCTTTGCTCAATGCGATTCACCGATCGAATTTCGCCCGATAAGCCAACTTCTGCAGCAAAACAGGTTTTATCGTTTATTTCAACATCCTGATTGGAAGAAAGAATGGCGCAAACCACAGCTAAATCAATGGCAGGATCATCCACTTTAATTCCTCCGGCCACATTTACAAAAACATCTTTTGCGCTTAATCGAAATCCTGCTCTTTTTTCCAAAACAGCAAGCAGCATATTCAATCGTCTTCCGTCGAAACCTGTTGTCGATCGTTGGGGTGTTCCATAAGCCGCCGAACTCACAAGAGCCTGAATTTCGATGAGCATGGGGCGCAATCCTTCCATAGTAGAACCAATAGCAATGCCACTCAGCATTTGATCGCGGTGAGAGAGTAAAATCTCCGCTGGATTTGAAACCTGTCGCAAGCCTGTATTTTGCATTTCGTAGATTCCAAGTTCTGAAGTAGATCCAAAGCGATTTTTAACAGAACGCAGAATACGATAACCGTAATTTCTATCTCCTTCAAATTGCAAAACAGTATCAACCATATGCTCCAGAACTTTTGGGCCGGCAAGGCTTCCGTCTTTTGTAATATGGCCGATTAACATTACCGGTGTATTGCTTTGTTTGGCATATTTATGAAATTCTCCGGCGCATTCGCGAATTTGAGAAATGCTTCCGGCCGATGATTCCACATATTCCGTATGCATAGTTTGTATGGAATCAACAATAATTACCGAAGGCTGAAGCTGCTTTATGGATTGGGCAATTTTTTGCGTATTCGTTTCGGTAAGAATATAAGTATCAGATAATTTGATGTTTAACCTATCGGCTCTCATCCGAATTTGATGTTCGCTTTCTTCGCCTGAAACATAAAGCACTTTCAGGTTTTTCATTTGCAAAGCGATTTGTAAAAGCAGTGTTGATTTTCCAATGCCGGGTTCGCCCCCTAAAAGTACAATAGATCCGGGAACTAATCCTCCACCCAAAACGCGGTTAAGCTCCTGATTGTGCGTATCTATTCTTATTTGCTCGCCGATTTCAATTTCCGAAATTAATTTTGGTGCATTTGGCTTTGCTGATAAATCGGGCATAAGCCATTGCTCTTTAGTACTGCTTTTTTGGACTACTTCTTCAACAAAAGTGTTCCATTGACCGCACGAAGGACATTTACCTACCCATTTGGGTGAATCGGCTCCGCAATTCTGACAAAAAAAAGGGGTTTTTATTTTAGCAATGAAAAATGAAATGAAAAGAAGAAGGTAAAGTATTAGGCTTTGTATACCAATAAACAGAGCAGATTATCCTTTTCTGATTTTTTGTTCGATGGCAGTGGTAGAATAACCCGGAAGAAAATCGATTGTTTTTACTTCGCCACCTCGTTTAATAACAATATCATAACCAACAATATCTTCGGCTTTGTAATCCGAGCCTTTTACTAAAATATGTGGTTTTACGAATTGAATTAATTCATAAGGTGTTTGTTCCTCGAATAAAATCAAAGCATCGACAAACAAAAGTGAGGCCAAAATTAAAAGTCTGCTATCTTCATCTTGCAATGGACGGTTATTTCCTTTTAATTTTCTTACCGACCTATCAGAATTTACGCCAATGAACAAAACATCGCCTAGATCTGCTGCTTTTGAAAGATATTCGATATGGCCACGATGAATAATATCGAAACAGCCATTGGTAAATACAATTTTCTTATTTTCTTTTTCCCATGTTTTAAGTAAAACAGATAAAGATTCCTTTGTATGAATTTTGCTTTGTATTTTATCCAGTTTATTCATTGCGTGCTTTGGTTTTTACAAAGATTAAAAGAAAGTACGAAACAATACCCACCACAATAATCATTAAGGTTTGAGATGCGTGATTTGCTGTTGACCAGGCTGCTGCAACTTTGAAAGGAATATCGTAGAGCTGAGTCAGCAATTCGTTTACAATAAAATGGTATGAACCTACGCCACCGGGCACCGGTGCAGCTATACCAAGGCTTCCGATTCCCAATACCGTAATTCCGTCGATGAAACTTAAAACTGAAGTTTCCTTAAAAGCATAAAATGGGGCAATAATCATTAATAAATAAAACAACCATATCAGAAAAGTATGCAGAAAAAAGAGTTTTTTGGTTTTAAGTTTTGCTATGCTTTTTACTCCATCGGTAAAACCATCGATAAACGCTTCGATTTTTTGATACAGCAATGTTGTTTTTAACCAGGGTTTTAACTTTCTAAATACGAAAAGGAATATTCCTGCAAAAGCTGTAATAACAGCTATAATTGTAATAATTGCGGTAATATTATCGGTGTAGGTTCCAAGTATAGGCTTCAATATTAAATCGTTGAGAAAGCCGCCGATTTTCTGTATTTGGCTTAAAACTACCAGAAAAATAATAAAAAGCAAGACCAGCAAATCAAAAACTCTTTCGGCAATAACTGTTCCGAATAGTGCATTGAAAGGAATATTCTCTTTTTTACTTAAAAATCCACAACGGGTAAGCTCACCTAATCTTGGCAAGGCAAGGTTGGCCAGATAACCCATCATTACCGAATAAAAGGTAGTCGAAGTGCGGGTTTTATAACCCATTTGCTGGATGAGTAAATTCCAGCGGATGGCGCGAAAAATATGGCTTATTACAGCTAGTATTATGGCAAGCAGAAACCACCAGTAATTCGCAATTTTCAATTCTTCCCAAAGTTCATCCAATGCTAAACCCCTAAAAGCGAGAAAAAGCAGTGCAACACCCAAGGCAATGAAAAGCAGATATTTGAATATGGAAAAGATAAAACTTTTCATTGCAGTATCGTTTGTTTTAAATTTGATTCAATTCATTTGGGAATGCAATGAGCGGTTTATGTTTTTTTGCCAATTCAAATTCGATTGAAGCATATGACACGATGATGATTTTATCGTTTACGGCCACTTTTCTTGCCGCCGCTCCATTAATCCCGATAACTCCACTGTTTTTTTCACCTTTGATTACATAAGTATCAAAACGATTCCCGTTTGTGATATTATAAATGTGAACGCGCTCATTTTCGATTAAGTTAACGGCTTCCATCAATATTTCATCAATGGTAATACTTCCGATATAATCCAGATTTGCTTCTGTAATTGTTGCCCGGTGTATTTTAGATTTTAAGACTTCTATATGCATAATGCCGCAAAATTAATCAATAATTGGTTTATATTTTGTCGAAAAAATAAAATACAAAATTTTTAGAAAGATTCAGATAATGAGTATAAAGAGGATTTAATCCTGCAGAATTCAAAATTAAAATTTTTT
>JAZDJM010000279.1:0-12795 GCA_043804305.1 Bacteroidota bacterium | reverse complement strand
TCCAACTTTAATTTTGTGTTTTTTTAGTTTTTTACGTGCTTCAATAATTTGGTCAATTTTTACATTTTTTTCCATTAAATCAAGTATCTTCTGTGAACCTGATTCTACACCAACCCATACAATATCCAATCCAGATTCTTCAAGCGCACTGATTGTATCTTCCTTAAGCATAACATCAACTCGTGATTGCATAGTATACCTAAATTTAAGTTGTCGGGAAATTACCAGATCCCTAAATTCCTGAATCCATCCATCTTTCAATCCGAAAATATCATCACAAATCCAAAAATAGTTAGCACCATATTCTTCAATCAAAAACTCGATTTCTTCTACAACATGAATTGGAGATCGAGCATTATATTTTTGTCCAAATATTGGCTTTGCACACCATGTACATGAAAACGGACAGCCTCTTGTGGTGGCGATATTTAATGAAAAATAACCATGATTTTGGATCCATATTTTTTTATATTCATCCATTTTAATCAAATCCCAAGCCGCCATAGGTAAATTGTCTAAATTATCCAAAACGCTTCGTCTTCCAGTATTTATAAATTCATTAAAGCGTTTGTAGGCAATACCTTTTATTTTAGGATTCTCATTGTTATTATTATCAATAAATTCAATAAGTTCGTTCAAAGTTTCTTCTGCTTCACCCAATAAAATATAATCGGCACCCTGATTTAAATACGCTTTAAAATGATCGGTAGAATCAGAGCTCGAAACTATTACAGTACAATTATTTTTATTAGCAATTTCAATCAGCTTAAATGCAGCATTTCGCATAAGCGAGAGGCACATTTTTGTAAGATAATTAAAACCATCATCGTAAATTACCAGATAATCAGGATTATGCTGGTTTATCTTTTCCTGAATTTCACCTGGATCATCTGCTAGATTTGTATCAAAAAGATGGACTTCATACCCTATCTTTCTGAGGTATGCAGCGGCAGTTATTGTTCCTAAAGGCGGGTAAGGCTTTTTGGCTTTCCACTGCTTGGCATCGTATTTATAAAAATAAGAATGGGTAAATAACAGAGTGCTCATTGCTTACTTAGTTCAATTTTTATTTTACTTAAATCAACATTAAACTCCTTTTCAATTACCTTGATTTTATTTTTGAAAGTATTTATAACCTCTTTCTGAAAATTATCCGGATGGTGTTTAGATACGTTTTTTTCAGATTTAAATGCTATTTCAAATTCATCTTCACTCAATTTAGCACCAAACTTAGCTTTTCTGAAATTTACATTCAATCGCATAAACCAATTGTCTAATTTATCGCCTATGCTTCCATTTAAAATATATTCAATAAAATATTTTAATGAAAATTTATTTCTTTTTTGGGCATTTAAAGAACTGTTTCGCGCAAAACTTGGATAAAATTCTTTTACCCACCAATTGCTTTCAAAAAAAAGATATTTAGCTGAATTTCCATAAGTTGGAATCATAGTAACGATTTCAGTAGCAGTAAAAATATTTTTTTCATCAATTTCCATTCGATTTGATGCTATAAAATAATTTAAACAAAAATATTTATAGGAGTTTAATAAAAATACTTTTTTAAATGCAGTTAGAAAAGTACGCGCTATCCATAATCTATCTGGACTAGTAATGATAAAGTAATCTATATCAGGATCTTCGTTTAAATATCCTTTGGAAAGTGAACCGGTTAATGAAATACCTCTAACAAACGGGAACCAAGAAATAAGTTTGGAAAAAAAGAAGGCTTTTTTCATCCATTTTTTTGATTTTTCATTACCTATCAGTCTATTGTCAACATTATTATTATTCTTATGAAGCGAATAGAAATTGCCCAACTTATGAACAATTTTTTTATCCACGAGGTAAATTATGGAATTTTTGCATAAATGATCTTCAGTTTTTGATAAACTGCAATATTTTATAATTTCATCTTCTGCAAGGGGATAATTAAAAATGTCGTAATAAATAAGTGTTCTTAGTACTATTTGCGCGCCTTCGGGAATGTTTATTCTCATAGTGGTAAAATTAAAAGAGACAGTCAGAATCTGCCTCCAAAATAACAAAAAAAAATGTAAATTTGTCATTATACAATGCTATGATACATTTTTATAAATATCACGGAGCGGGCAATGATTTTATTCTGATAGATGGCAGAGATAATTTGCCTGAACTAAGCACTCAGCAAATAAAAACCATTTGTGACAGAAATTTTGGTGTGGGTGCTGATGGACTGATGTTTCTTAACGAATCACCTGATTATGATTTTGAAATGAAATATTTCAATAGTGACGGATTAGAAAGCAGTATGTGTGGTAATGGCGGAAGATGCATTGTTTCGTTTGCTTTTGATATGGGATTGAAAAAACCCAGTTTTAAATTTACAGCACCTGATGGAGAGCATTATGCCGAAATTTTAAAATCGAACGGTAAGATCAAGCAAATTAGATTACAAATGCAAGATGTTGATGAAATTACCGAAATTAATGATAGTTTAATACTTGATACTGGTTCGCCACATTATCTCAGTTTTTGCAATTCTATTTCTGATAAAAATGTTTATGAAGCCGGTAAAGCAATTCGAAATTCTGAGCGGTTTATTGAAAAAGGCATAAATGTAAATTTTATCGAGCAAAGAGCCAATCACCTTTTTGTTAGAACCTATGAAAGGGGTGTTGAGAATGAAACTTTAGCCTGTGGCACTGGTGTTACCGCTGCTGCCATTGGTGCATATTATAAAAATCCGGGCAAAAATAAAGTCTACCAAATTCAGACTATGGGCGGAATTTTAAAAGTGAGTTTCAAAGAAGATAAAAATCAATTTACCGAAGTATTTCTCGAGGGCCCAGCCGAATTTGTTTTTGAAGGACACATCCAAATTTAAGTAATGCTTAAGACAGAGAAAATACATCTTCGTGCTCCGGAATTAACCGATTTGGAACAGATTTTTTTATGGGAAAACGATCAAGAACTATGGCATTTGAGCAATACCTTGCTTCCCTTCTCCCGGTTTAGTATCGAACAATACATTTTAAATGAGCAAGAAGATATCTACTCAAAGAAACAAGCACGTTTTATTATTGCTGGCGAAAACAAGATGAAAGATACCCTAGTCGGAGCAATAGATTTATTTGATTTTGACCCCAAAAATCAAAGAGCCGGAATCGGTATATTAATCGATAAAAAGTATAGAAACAAAGGTTTTGCCAGTCAGGCACTTGCTTTATTGATAGAATACAGTTTTAATCTTTTGAATCTTCGACAATTGTATTGTTCAATATTAAAACAAAATGAAGAAAGTTTAGGTTTGTTTCAAAAACACGGATTCTCAATTATTGGTATAAAAAAAGATTGGATCATTTTAAATAATGAATGGCAAGACGAATATTTACTTCAGTTAATCAACAAAAAACATTTATAGATGGCATATTATCACTCTCGTTACAGCGGTTCCCACAGAAAAAAATTTAAATTAAACGCATTTCTTACTACTTTGCTATTAATTATTTTACTGGGGATTGGAGGCGGAGCTTATTATGTTTATAAAATAATCTATTCACCCAATGTATGGCTGAGCAGTCCGGAAGTTAATTTTAAAATATATATTAAAGCAAGTGATACTTTTGACGATTTAAAAAGCCAATTGTATTCAAACGGCTTAATTGTTCATCGAAATGATTTTGAATGGTGGGCAAAGCAGAAAAATTTGATAAATAATTTAAAGCCTGGCATGTATAAGGTAGTACACGGAATGAGTAATAATGATCTTATCAATAAACTTCGATCAGGAAATCAAGATCCGGTGCATCTCATTTTTAACAATATACGTTTAAAAAAAGATTTGGCTTCCGAAATTTCAAAACAACTCGATATTGATAGTACAGAATTCATTAATCAATTAAATGACAGTGCAATAGCCGCAAAATATGGCTTTACGAATTCCTCTTTTATCAGTATGTTTATTCCAAATACTTATTTCATTAATTGGAATGTTACTCCTGAGAAATTAATTGAACGCATGAATTTTGAATATAAACAGTTTTGGAATTCAGCAAGAAAAGAAAAAGCACAGCTTGTGGGTTTATCCGAAATTGAAGTCTCCATTTTAGCAAGTATTATCGAAAAAGAAACCCAAAAAAATGATGAGAAAGCTCGTATTGCAGGCGTATATTTAAATCGTTTAAAGCACGGATGGCGCTTGCAGGCAGATCCAACTTTAGTTTTTGCCATCGGCGATTTTACTATCAAAAGAGTTCTTTATGAATATATGCAATTTGAATCGCCTTACAATACCTATAAATATGCAGGTTTACCTCCCGGACCGATTTGCCTTCCTTCCATTTCCTCAATAGATGCAGTGCTGAATGCAGAAAAGCACAATTTTGTCTTTTTCTGTGCCAAGCCTGATTATTCAGGTTATCATAATTTCGCGACAAATAGTGCTCAACATGCTGCCAATGCTAAAGCTTATCGAAGTTTTTTAAATAGGGAGAGGATTTATAAATAAATTTTTGGCTCCATTTTTCTAAGTTAAATTTATTTTTATCCAGATTTAATTACTTTTGCGTGCTCAAAAAAAAATATTATGTATAGCACTAAAAATAGCTTCAATCCAGTAAATAGAGAAATGACTTTTAGAAAATGGACTAATAAACCATATGCCGTGTTTAATAGTCTGAAGAAAATAATTAAGATAGCCAGATTGAATGTAACTTACAGTTTAGTGCTAGTGGGAACTGCAACCTCTTTTGCACAAACCGATTCTTTGCGAATTGATAAAAGATTGGAACTTACAGAATATGAGATTATTTCGACTGTTGAACCACTTATTTTTAATCAACAGGCACGAATTGTTAATGTAATTTCTAAAACTGATATTCTTCAGTCGGGGCACAGTGATATAGCTGGCATCATCAAATTTGAACATGGAATGGATATCCGCCAGCGAGGAGGATTTGGAATTCAAAATGATATATCATTACGAGGAAGCACCTTTGATCAGGTTCTTGTTCTAATAAATGGAATTCCTTTTTCGGATGCACAAACCGGCCATTTTAACCTTAACCTGCCATTATCTTCTGAAAATATTGAAAGAGTTGAAATTATTGAAGGCGCAGCGGCCCGAATTTATGGTCCAAATGCATTCGCCGGTGCCATAAATATCGTTACCCAGCCTTCAGGAAAGAATACTGTAAATATAAGAACAGAAATTGGCGAATATGGTTATTACAACGGCTTGGCAATGATAAATTTAGCCGGTAAAAGGAATCGAACAACGGTCAGTTATCAAAAATCATCCAGTAAAGGCTATATGGAAAACACTGATTTTCAACTTCAAAATTTTTTCATACAGTCATTATTCATTAGTAAGAAATTTAATGTCGATGTTCAGTTGGGCGCAAATACAAAGGAATTTGGTGCCAATGGATTTTATTCAGCCAAATATCCACTTCAATTTGAAAAAAATGCTTTGTATTTTGGAAATACAAGCCTGAATTTTGGAAAAAAATTGATTACACAGACCAGCTTATTCTGGAGGCAACATCAGGACAATTGGATATTAACCAAATCTAATCCGGCGCTTTATCAAAATTTTCATCAAACCGATACTTATGGATTCAAAACTAACCATAGGTTCAAAAGTAAATTGGGGAAAACTTTATTGGGAAGTGAATTTAAATCTGAATCGATATGGAGTACAAGTTTGGGCGAAAAACAAGATGTGCTAAAACCAATTCCATGGAGTAGTGAAAATAATTTTTCGCATCACTATGAGCGTCTGAATGCAAGTTTTTTTATCGATCATCAAATTATTTCTTCTCCCCGTTTTTACGCTGCTTTTGGTTTTCTAACAAATTGGAACACTGATTTTAATCAAAAACTTAAACTATATCCCGGTATTGATTTCAGCTATAAAATATCCTCCGGATTTAATCTCATTGCTTCAGCAAATCAAGCCATGCGTTTACCCACTTTTACCGATTTGTTTTATTCGGGTCCGGCTAATTTAGGAAATCCTAATTTATTGCCTGAAAAATCGACTTCGTTTGAGCTCGGAATTAAATTTGAAAAGCAATTCATAAAAGCAGAAGTTGTCTATTTTAATCGGTTTTCTGAAGATGTGATCGATTGGGTTTGGATTGAATCATTAGAAAAGTGGCAAACACAAAATATCCATAATCAAAATATAGCTGGTTTGCAGACTTCAATAAAACATGCATCAAAAGAGAACGCATTTATTAATGCTTTATCTTTGAGTTATACCTATTTGAATATGCATGCCAAAGAAATTCCCCTACTTACAAAATATGCAAGTACACATCTGAAACATCAATTAAATATTGGCGGATCTTTTCAACTTTTTCAAAATATTTTTCTGAATTTAGATATAACCTACCGTGATAGAGTTGGTGTTTACCAGACTTTTAATTTCGAGAATCAAACCTATGGGCAATCAGAATATCAAGCTATTGTTTTACTGGATACAAAAATAAAATATCAAAAAAAGCACTATTCAATTTTTATAGATGCACTTAATCTGACAAATCAGGTTTATTTCGAAAACGGGATTCTTCAAGCCGGACGTTGGATAAAAGGCGGCGTGCTATTTAACTTTGATTTAATTAAAAATGATAAAATTTAAATTTGATAAGGCGCATCCGGCACTTCTGATTGCAATGATGTTTTGGGGCTTGTCCTTTGTCTGGACCAAGCAGTTATTAGAAGTATTTTCACCAATGCTCATCATTTTTCTACGACTGGTATTATCTTTTGTCATGTTACTTATCTTTGCTTTAGTCAGCAAACGATTACAAAAAATCAGGAAACAGGATTATCTGTTTCTTCTCTTTCTTTCCATCATGCAACCCTTGTTGTATTTTATCTTCGAAGGATACGGAATTAAATATACAAGCGCTTCAATTGCTGCTATATTAATTGCAACTATTCCTTTATTCACTCCTATTGGGGATTATTTTATATATGGAGGGCGGCTGACAAAAATGAATATTCTGGGTTTATTTATTTCTTTTGGTGGTGTTGTGTTTATAGTATTTGATTTTGATTCAAAACTGAATTTTTCATGGTTTGGTATACTGATGCTTTTTTTAGCAGTAATAACAGGTGCAATTTATGGCCTTGGGCTTAAAAAACTTACTGCAAATTATAATAGCATAACGATAACTACTTATCAGAATTTTATTGGAGTATTCCTATTTCTTCCACTTATTCTTTTCTTTGAGTGGAATCAATTATCAACTTTTCCTTCCAGACTCAGGCCGGAACTTGCTTTTTCGTTATTTAATTTAGCATTGTTTGCATCTTCAATGGCTTTTGTTTTATTTGCCTATGGAATAAATAGAATTGGGCCAAGTAAAGCAGCTGCGTTTTCAAACAGTATTCCAATTTTTACTTTATTATTTGCATACTTGGTTCTGGGAGAAAAAATTACGGTTGTTAAACTTATAGGATTAAGCATTGTTGTGTTCGGACTTCTCTTATCACAGATCAAAAAGAACAATTTAATAATTGACAAAAAAAAGCCAAAGAATTTCTTCTTTAGCTTTCGAACAATTATTAAAAAAATATTAATTACGCGGAGTATCACTACTCCAGAATAGCGTGGTAACCACTCCAACGCTATAATTAAGATTAACTTAATGAAAGAACTCAGTATATAATGTTCAATTTTTATGCCAAAAAGGTATAGCTTTCCATATCAAACGATTAAGGTCGGAGAGTTTTCAATAAATTTTCAGAGTTTGGACAATATTCCAAATCATCAAAAAATTCTCATTTTTAAATTTATTTCTTTTCTTTTTTCGCCAGAACTTTTTTTACTGCAGCAACTATATTTTCAGCATTCAATCCATATTTATTTAACAGATCGGCTGGCTTGCCACTTTGGCCCCACACATCATTAATTGCAACAAATTCCATAGGAACAGGAATATTTTCACATAAGAATGAGGAAATACTTTCACCCAGGCCTCCAGCTTTTTGATGTTCTTCAACACTTACGAGGCAATTTGTTTTACTAACCGAATTGAATATAGCCTTTGTATCTAAAGGCTTAATTGTGTGTATATTAATAATTTCAGCACTTATTCCTTCATCTTCAAGCATTTCACCTGCTAAAATTGCTTCCCAAACCATATGTCCGGTTGCAACTACTGTAACATCATGTCCATTATTTAGAATCTGCGCCTTTCCAATTTCAAATTTTTCGTCGGCGGCAGTAAAATTAGGAACTGCAGGCCTTCCAAACCTTAAATAAATTGGTCCTTCAAATTCTGCAATGGCAATTGTTGCAGCTTTGGTTTGATTGTAATCGCAGGGCGAAATTACGGTCATTCCAGGCAGCATCTTCATTAATCCAATATCTTCTAAAATTTGATGAGTTGCACCGTCTTCGCCTAATGTAATTCCGGCGTGTGAAGCACATATCTTAACATTTTTCTCAGAATAGGCAATGGATTGACGCACCTGATCATAAACACGACCTGTAGCAAAAGCAGCAAAAGTTCCAGCAAATGGAATTTTCCCTCCGATTGTCAGTCCGGCGGCCATACCCATCATATTTGCTTCAGCAATTCCAACCTGAAAAAAACGTTCCGGGAAATCTTTTTTAAATGCATCCATTTTAAGTGAGCCGGTTAAATCGGCAACCAATGCTACAACATTTGGGTTTGTTTTTCCCAGCTCGTGAAGGCCGGCTCCAAATCCTGAACGCGTATCAATTTTCTCTGTATAAGTATATTTCTTCATTCTTTTCTAGCTTTTCATTAGTAATCTCCCAAAGTTTCTGTCAGTTGCAACAAAGCGATTCTTAATTGTTCATCGTTAGGTGCATTTCCATGCCATTTATGGGTTCCCATCATAAAATCTACTCCCGCTCCCATTTCGGTATGCATGATTATTACAACCGGTTGGCCCTTACCGGTTTTTGAAACGGCAAGCTCCAATACATCAATGACATTTTTTACATCATTTCCTTGCATTTCGAGGACTTCCCATCCAAAAGCCAACAGTTTAGCGTTTAAATTACCTAAATCCAGAACTTCTTCAATAGGCCCGTCAATTTGTTTTTTATTATAATCAATGGTTGAAATAATATTGTCAATTTTTTTTGTAGCGGCATAGGTAAAAGCTTCCCATATCTGACCTTCATCCAGTTCTCCATCACCATGTAATGTAAAAACCAATCGATTATCATTGTTTAATTTCTTGGCCTGTGCAGCACCTAATGCTACTGATAAACCTTGGCCAAGTGAACCGGAAGCAATTCTAATCCCTGGCAATCCTTCTAAATTTGTAGGATGTCCCTGTAGCCTGGAGTCAATTTGTCGCAATGTACTCAGCTCCTTAATCGGAAAAAACCCGGTACGAGCCAAAACACTATACCAAACCGGTGCAATATGTCCATTTGATACAAAAAACAAATCTTCATTGATTCCATCCATCGTAAATTTTTGCGGATCGAATTTTAAAATATGTTTGTACAAAACACTTATAAAATCAGCACATCCTAATGAGCCACCCGGATGTCCTGAACTTGCACCGTGAATCATCCTTAATAAATCTCTTCTTACCTGTGTTGCAAAATCTTTAATTTCTTGAATTTTATCCATATTTTATTTGGTTATTTTCCTCTTAATATTGTTACATCGCCTTGTTCACGGCCTTTGTTGAATTCTCCCTCCCACTCAAAAACATAAAAGTAAACATCGTCAGGAAGATCTCCTCCATCCCATGAATCATTGCAATTCGTACATTCAAATACTTTAACACCATTTCTGTTTAAAACAATCAAACGGGTATATTTAAAATGATCTTTAAAAATTAAATCTTCACCAGTGCAAATTTTTGTGTCAAAATATCCGGTTTTCAAATTTGCATTTGTTGAAGGTGGATTACCAATTTTAAAGACCCATTTATCATTTATATTATCACCATTTGGTGTAAAAACGTTTGGTATGCAGAAATCTAATTCCCTGACCTCAAAATTATTGATATACACTGTAGTGTCGCAGCCGTCTGTACTTCTGGTAAATAATGAAACTTTATAATTTGCTACATTTTGATAAGTATGACTTGCATGTTCAGTTGTGGCAGTTGTTTCATCGCCAAAATTCCACAAATAAGATTGAGGTTTTGAATTTAAATATTCACTGTGAAAATCGACATTTGGATTAGTAATGTATATAATTTCCGGATCAGCTGTAATACTCATTTGATTTGCGGGATATATTTTAGCCTCAATTACATTGCCGAAATAACATGCTGCTGCATCTTTAACTATTACGCTCACCGGTTTTTGGCATAATCCGATGGCGGTTTGTGTTTTTTGATTAAATTTATCGTTCCACAAATAGCTATAAGGTTCCAGGCCACCTGTTAATTTAACAATTGCCTGTGCCTTACAACCATTTTCGCTATCGTCTCTGCAACCCTGACTTATTTGCTGAATATCAATCTTATAATTACTTATATGAGGCAAATTATAAGGAGTAATTACCGAATAATTTACTGTTTGTTCTATATTTCCTATTTTGAAAATATGTGAATCGGTTTGATTCCATGAAAAGCCGGCATTTCCAACCGAAACTTCTTCAAATTCTAAAAAAAGCAGAACATCATCTGATAAACTAATCCCATAATAGGCGTTCCATTGAATACGCAAACGATTATTTTCATTGGTAATCCTGATTGCATAACGGCTGTCGTTATTGAGGGTAAACGTTTGATTATGAATCAAACTTCTCTTGAAACTGATAATTTGAGGATCATAATTTAAATAGAGATCGAAGGCTGATATATTTTCAAATCTTTTAATCTGAACAGGAATAACCTTTTTATCAGTGGCACAATTTGTTAGGAGATTTACTTCAATTTGAGCTTGAGCAACTGTTGTAAAAAGTAACAAATTTAAAATGATTGCAACTATTTTAAATTCTGGGACACTGAATTTCTTCATACCAATTAATTTTCGTACTGACCGGTTGATAGCAAAACTAAGGTACAGGCCTCTATGATTTCAATACCTTTTTCATCAGCTAATTTAATGAGTTCCTGATTATAAGTACCCGGATTAAAAATAATTCTTCGCGGTTTTAAATTAATTATATAGCTATAAAAAATTTCTTGTTTTTGTGGGCCCAGATAAAGTGTAACTGTATCAATATCATAATATAAAGGCAAGCCGGTTTGTATATTAATGTCGCCTATTTTTGCTTCCCTGGCACCGACTGCTATAACCGGATGGCCATATTTTTTTAACATATTGACTGCCTGAAAAGAATAACGATCAGGCTTTGGACTTGCTCCTAGAACTAATGTTTTTAGTGCCATAGTTTTGTTTTCTGCAAATATAAAAGTTTATACAATACCGGATTTCATATGTTTATAATTTGTATTTTATTTGGCTTCGCCGAGCTCGTAAACTCGGTTGCCATATGGAACATCCACTATAATCATCCTCCTGTGTGACAAAATTGTTTAGTCGTGGATGTTTCATCTGTTTATAATTTGTTTTTTAATGGTCAGATGGAATAGCCATGAAGAATATAATCATTCCGGTTGGTGACTTTTTAGTCATGGCTATTTTGTAAATAAAGATTAGCAAGAAAGATATTAATCGCCTCCAAAAACCTGAACCCAATAATGAACATACGGTTTATTGGAATCGAAATAGTAGCCAATTCCTGTAAATTTATAATTCTTGTTTAATATATTATTCCGATGTCCTTGGCTTGTCATCCATGCCTTTACAGTTTCGCTGGCTGATGATTTACCGGCTGATATATTCTCGGCCAAATACGGAAAACAAATAAATTTTTCTATTCGAGCAAAAGGAGTGCAAATCAAAACCAACTGATTGTTAATTAAGTCGTAGGTTTCGTGCTCAACATAATTATCAACAGACATATCTTTGGCATGATATCGAGCAGCACGGGCAAGGTCGTTATTCCAAGCTAGAGCAGATAATTTATTCTTGGTTCTTAACTGATTAACCAAGTCGAGCACTTCTTTTTCGAGGATTGGTTTAAGTGGTGGTATTTGTTCCTGTCCGGATGGTAAACCAACAAATTCCTGAGCATATGCTACATAAATAACTGAGAAAAAGACAATGATAAAGATGATTTTCCTAGACATACTTAGGAAACGCATATTTTAGAAATTTATTGAGTTTGCCATTTAATAAAATATGCCGGTGAATGAATTGATACTATAACTCAAAAAGTTTTTCTATAGCCCCAAAATAAGCTTCATTCCATCCTTCAACTATATTATCAAATGCTTCGTCCGGAATATTTGTATGCTCTAATTCTACAGATGTTCCTGTTTTCACTGCCCAAAGTTTTAAGGTAACTATAGATGGATTTTCGCTGTCATCTTCGCCAAAATACCATTGTTGGATGATTTTCTTCTCGGGTTCGAAAGAGATGTTTTTTCCTATAATATCTCCGCCCCAGAGTTCAAATTCACTCCCCGCCTCTTCGCTCATAACCGCTTTTTCACCAGTCCATAATTCAATTGTGAAAGGATTTGTGAGGGCAGTATACACATCGCTCGGCTCTGCGGAAAGATTAAAATATTTTTTAAAAGTTTTCATTAATATATTTTGAATTTAATTTGGAGTCAATTTAATTATTACTTCTGCCGGAAAAATGATTCTATCGCCAACATTTATTTCTCTTTTAAGGTTAATTTCACTGGATTGGCCACTAATTCATTGGTTAAAGCATAATCAACAAGATCTAACATCGAATCAAAATATCTGAATTCTAATCCCTCCACATATTTTTTATTAAT
>JAZDJM010000278.1:0-10009 GCA_043804305.1 Bacteroidota bacterium | reverse complement strand
ATTAACGCCTGCCATGGTTGCCGGATTTTTAGGGCTTGGTCCTGCAGTAAATCCACTCGATGAAGATCTGAAATTCTATAACGAATTAAATAAACAATACAAAGACTTTTTAAAAGCAAAAGGCTATGAGGCAGAACGCTTAGCTCCACAAAAGGAAAAAGAAGGTTCTTTTGAAATGTGGTCGTACTATCACCTTGGTATTCCGACTTTTAGCATGAATTTCTTCACGCTCCCAAAAGCAAAAAAGGCAACTAAAGAGCAAAATCCCGCTTTCACTGTCGAACAGCTTGAAAAAATGAGCAATGCAGAATTTGTTGCATTGGGCGAAGAAAAAATAACGGCTTTTCTTAAAGAAAACAACGCTCCCGAGCGTTTTTCTGCTGCTAAACTAATAGAAATGGCTAATGCCGGGCAATTTACACCGGCACAGATGGCTGGAATGTTAAAACAAATTCCGAAAACAGAGAAAGAAGGCGAACTCGACGAAGCCACAAAAGCATTTATAGCTTATGATAAAGGGGTGTTAAAAGGAACTGGTTTTATAAATTGGACACCTTTTGATCATCCAACACTTGGAAAAGTTGAAATTGGTGGTGAAAAAGCCTATGTACGTACAACGCCTTCATTCGAAGAAGCTGAAAAACTTATCGATATCCAATTGCCATGGATTTTTAATATTGCTGATAAACTTCCAAAACTTAGCATTTTAAAAACTGAAGTTGAAGCAATTTCTGAAGAAATTTTCAAACTGACTATTTGGGTTCAAAATGAAAATTATTTACCGTTTCCAACAGCAATGGGCGTTAGAAACAGTCAGCCTGCACCCGCAATTTTGCTTATTGAAGGCAAGAATGTTCAATTCGTTGATGGAAAATCCCGTACTCCAATCAATCAAATAGATGGCTTAAAAACAGTTAAACACAGCTATCTTATTCAGGCAAAAAAGGGAACTTCTTTAAGTTTAAATCTGGAAAGTAAATTTGCAGGAAATGATTCCAAAAGCTTAATTTTAAAATAATTATTCATGCTGATTAAATTAAAAAGAGATATAATGAAATTACAAGTTAAATATAGATTCGTTTTTTTGATGCTTTCGGTATTGATAATCGGAAGTTCTTTTGGTCAAAAAGTTGAAATTCCCCTACGTTTTGATAAATACTACACCTATAATGAGGTGGTCGAAGCGGTTAAATCGCTTAATAAAGCCTATCCCGAACTGACAAAAGCTGTGGTAGTCGGAAAAAGTGAAGAAAATCGTGAAATATGGGCTTTGGAAATCAATAATCCAAAAACAGGCCCGGCAAACGAAAAACCTGGTGTTTATGTAGATGCCAATATTCATGGCAATGAAATTCAGGCCGGTGAAGTTGCTCTTTATTTTGCCGATTATCTGCTAAAAAACTACGGCAAACTTGCCGATGTTACTAAAAATATAGACCGCAATGCCTTTTATATCGTACCTGTTGTTAATGTGGATGGCCGCTATCATTTTATGGCCGGAGGCAATACACCAAACAGTAACCGCTCAATAAGGATTCCCAGGGACGACGATCGCGATGGTTTATTTGACGAAGATATGTATGACGATTTAGACGGCGATGGCAATATTTGTCAGATGCGAAAAAAAGTGGATGGTGGAAATTACAAATTAGACTCCGAAGATCCTCGCATTATGGTGCGGATAAAAAATGGAGAAAAAGGCAGTTATCAGTTACTCGGACAAGAAGGCATTGATAATGATGGCGACGGCAAAATAAATGAAGATACCGAAGGCTATGTTGATCCGAACCGGAATTGGGGATACAATTGGCAACCCAATTATGTACAACGCGGGTCAGGAGATTTTCCTTTTTCAGGTGTTGGCTTAAAAGCACTTGCAAATTATATTGCCGAACGTGAAAATATTATCATTGTATACGCTTTCCATAACAATGGCGGAATGTTTTTACGCGGCCCCGGAGTTAAAGAAGATGATCCTCTAAGTGCTGCTGACATAGCCGTTTACGACGATTTAGGAAAAAATGCCGAAAAAATGGTTCCGGGTTATAAATACCTGATATCGTGGAAAGATCTCTATTCTACCTATGGCGATTTTACCGATTTTACTTACAATGCCTTTGGCGCCTTTGGATTTGTTGGAGAATTATTTCAGCGTGAAAGCGAAACTTATACTGCCGATAAGAAGAAAGATACTCCTGAAGAGGGCGGATTCGGTCGGGGCGAAAACTATGTACGCGAACGCGAGTTGTTGAAATTTAACGACAATCTTGCCCACGGAAGTTTGTTTAAAGAATGGACACCTTACAAACATCCTGTTTATGGCGATATAGAAATTGGCGGATGGATAAAATACAGTTCCCGGATGCCTCATCCTTTTATGCTGCCCGATTTGGTACACCGCAATGCCTCAGCTGTAATTTATGCGGCTTCTCAAACCCCTGACATTAGCATGGAAGTATTTAAAAATGAAGAGATAGGAAAAAATTTACACCGTATTTATGTGCGCCTGCGAAACAGCAATGCCATTTCGAGTATGACTGCCCATGCCATTAAAACAAAGATTTATCCGCAAGATATACTTAAAGTTAGTGGGGCAAAAGTTATAGCCGGCGGGAAACTGAATAATGAATATACTGCTGATATTCAGTTTAAACAGCATAAACCTGAAGTGCAGTTTTTATCCGTTCCGGGTTATTCAACCGTAGAATATGCCTTTATTATTGAAGGAAAAGGCAATGTGGAAATCAGCTATGAATCGCGAAAAGCGAGGAACGTAAAGCAAAGCATTAAGCTATAGAATTATTGAATCAGAGCCCCGTTTTTAAATGGGGCTCTGATTTTTTACATTCGAAATAAGATTTTTTTCTAAGATAAGCAATGGCTAATAAATATTCAGTCAATAGATTTTGGAGCTAATCCGGCGAAAGCATCTGAACCTAGCCCGAAAAATCAGACAGAAAAATATTTATTTGCTTAAGCAAAAAAAGCTGGCATCCTAAGCTGCCAGCATTGTTCAAAAAATGTTATAAAACTTATGCCTTTCTATATTTGATGATTATATAACTGTAAATTCCAAAAACAGCAAGTGTAATTAGCTGTATATAAATAGGAGTTGATATTAAATTTGTTTGAAGCAAAAGAAAATGAAGCAGTAAAAACTTCATGAAATAATAGACTAACTTACTACCTATTATTGAAAGTATAACTGCTTGATAGTTTGCCATCTTTTTTTCCACAAACAAATAATACAAATACACATTTAAAACCAATTCAAGGGTCATTATAATCGATTTTAAAAACACGGGATGCGATGCAATTGCAAATGAAAACAAGGGCAATGTCAAAGCTAAAACATAAGCATTTGTTTTGTTTGAATGGACTAAAGCAAGGATAATAAACACTCGCATAGGTTCGAATAAATAAAAGGGAACGCCAGTTAAATGCGATATTGTTGGAATAAAATAAACGAGCATTATTGCCAAAATATTAAGCGTATACGTTGCAAAATATTTTTTCAAATGATCTAATACTATAAATGTCAAACTCATACTGTTGAAATTAATTTATTTTTTGATGTGAAACTTATGCATTGTAGGTTGAAGATGATGTTTCCCCACCGGTTCCTGTCCAGTTCGTATGGAAGAATTCTCCACGCGGACGATCGATTCTTTCATAAGTGTGAGCTCCAAAATAATCACGTTGTGCTTGCAATAGATTAGCCGGCAATCTTCCTGTACGGTAACCATCAAAATAGGCTAGTGCTGATGAAATAGCAGGAATTGAGATGCCATGCAGACTAGCTGTAGAAACTACTCTGCGCCATGCCTTATGTGCATTTAATAAAGTATCTGTAAAGAACGGATTGAGTAGCAGATTATCAAGATCCGGATTAAGGTTGTATGCGTCTTTAATTTTATCTAAAAATACAGATCGAATGATACAACCACCACGCCAAATTGTGGCGATTCCGCCATAATTCAAATTCCATCCATATTCGATTGCAGCAGCTTTCATTAATGCGTAACCTTGAGCATAAGAGACTATTTTTGAAGTATATAAAGCATCTTTTAAGTCTAAAAGCAATTGTCGTTTGTCTCCTTCAAATGGAATTGCAGCCACTTTCAAAATTTTGGAAGCACGCATGCGTTCTTCTTTTTGAGAAGAAAGATTTCGAGCAAAAACAGCTTCCCCAATTAGTGTAAGTGGAACACCCAAATCAAGAGCAGCAACACTTGTCCATTTTCCGGTTCCTTTTTGACCGGCAGTGTCTAGAATCTTATCCACTAATGGTTCACCATCTTCATCTTTAAACGCAAGAATATCGCGAGTAATTTCGATCAAATAACTGTTTAATTCGCCTTTGTTCCATTCTTTGAATACAAGATGCATCTCATTTGCAGACATATTTAGGACATTTTTCATGATTTGATAAACTTCCGTAATAAGTTGCATATCGCCATATTCAATTCCATTGTGTACCATTTTTACAAAATGTCCGGCTCCGTTTTCTCCAATCCATTCGCAGCATGCTTCACCTTGTCCTACTTTTGCGGCAATAGATTGAAAAATTGGTTTTACTTCTTGCCATGCTGCTTTTGAACCTCCGGGCATAATAGATGGACCTTTTAATGCGCCCTCTTCTCCACCTGAAACTCCTGTTCCAATATAAAGCAATCCTCTTTGTTCAAGGTATTTAGTTCTTCTATTGGTATCCGGAAAGTGTGTGTTTCCTCCATCAATTAATATATCGCCTTTATCTAAAAATGGAATCAATTGTTCTATCAATTCATCAATAGGTTTGCCGGCCTTCACCATCATCATTATTTTGCGAGGAGAACGAATGCTGCTAACGAATGCAGATATTTCTGAAGAACCAACAAAATTCTT
This sequence comes from Bacteroidota bacterium, assembly GCA_043804305.1. GTDB lineage: Bacteria > Bacteroidota > Bacteroidia > Bacteroidales > UBA12170 > UBA12170. The sequence continues at coordinate 5,122 of JAZDJM010000278.1, read as the reverse complement.
TCCTTTGCCACGCCCGTTTACAAAATTATCAACTACTCCTTCTTCTACTCCTATTACTGTGCGATTGTATAGGGCTACTCTATAACCTTTGCTTTCCATGTTTAATGCCAGGTTTTCGCCCATTACGGCTAAACCTATCATGCCTATATCTGCTAATTGATTCATTATTTTTGCTTTTAGTATTCAGTTCTTTTTATATCATTCTATCTTTTAACGCGTGCATTACCTTTCCAAACACTCCAAACTTGATCTTCATCTGCTGGTTGTGCATAATCTGTTAGAAAAGTTGTTGCCAAGGCTCCACTTGCCCATCCGAACTGGATCCATTTCTCTGCTTCCCATCCTTTTAAAATTGCATAAAGGAGGCCTCCTACAAATCCATCTCCACCACCTATTCTGTCGAGCACATTAATTTCTCTTGGTTCAACAACGTGCCAATTATCACCTTCCATCATAATTGCGCCCCAAAGATGCGTATTTGTACTTATCACCTGACGAAGTGTGGTTGCGAAAACTGATGCATTTGGATAGGCTTTTTTTACATTGCCAATCATCACTTTAAAACTTTCAATCTTGGCTCCAAGTTCTTTACCACCTTCTTCAGGCCCTTTTATTCCTAAACAAAGCTGAAAATCCTCTTCGTTACCAACTAAGATATCAGAAATGCCAGCTATTTCTGAAAAAATTGCTGATAGTTCAGCTTCTCTGTTTTTCCAAAACGTTGCTCTATAATTTAAATCGAAGGAGATTCTTGTTCCATGTTTTTTGGCTGCGCGAGCTAACGCTAAGCAAAATTGACCAGTTTCTGGTGATAAACCGGCTATAAGCCCTGATAGATGAACAATCTGAACTCCTTCTTTTGAGAATATTCGGTCCAGATCAAAATCTCGAACATTCAAAGTTCTGCCAACCTCACCGGCTCTGTCGTTTTGCACTCTTGGCCCTCTTGAACCAAAACCACTATCTGCAATATTAAATTGATGACGATATCCCCAAGGCCCGTCTTGATCGACATCTTTTCCCTCGTAAGACATATGTCTATGGCCTAGATTATCTTTAATCATTCTGGCAATTGGGCTGTCTTTTACAAATGAGGTTAACACCTTTACCGGTAGCCCTAGGTAGGAGGGGATACTTGCAACATTCGTTTCAGCGCTGGTAACGTACATATGAAATAGATCGCTGCTATGAACGGGCTGTCCGTTTACCGGTGTAATTCGAACGCCCATACTTGTTGGTACAATTAAAGCGTATTTAAATTCTTTTTTTAGTTCGATTTTCATTTTACTAAATGTTATGTATTGATTTGTTCTTGGAATTTGTATCCAAAGCTTAAAAATAATTCTTATAAATTTTTTTCAAATAAACTTTTCCAAGCCCACAGACCTAAAGCTGGGTTAGAGATATAGAAAATTTCTTCGCCATCAGGCATAATATTTATACCATCTTTGAGCGTATTTGGGTTATAAATTTTGAGCATTTCTTTCAAATCGGCATACTGGTAGTTTACGTTTTCAATTTCTTCTTTTGAAAGGTTTCCGGGGCAATATGTTATCGAAAATCTATTTTCAGAGGAGCCATGTATTAAATGAGCTGCAGCACTTAAATTATTTCTAATATCTTCGTTTTTCTCGATAAATTCTAGTACTTCGGGAGTTGTAAAATAGCCGTATTTTCGAATGAGCTTATCGATTTCAGGATCTTCTCCAAATTCACGTAATCCGGGCGCAAGCACAATCAATTCGCCACCATCTGCTATGGCCATACGTGTTCGATAGATGCTTTTATTGCCCAACCAGGTGCTTTTAAATTCTTCAGGGTCAAGATATACAACCACTTTTTTTAATTGATGGTCGAGCATTTTGAAATTCACTTTTAAAGAAAGTTCAGCTGCGAGATTAAAACATTCGATATCATCACCTATGTACAATCCTCTCATTTTCAGTTTGCCGTCATCTCCTTTACTTATTACTGTTTGAATATATACTATAGGCATATTTTGGCCAAAATTCTCAGTAGCGTAATTTAAGACTTGTCGAACAGGAGTATTTGCTTTACCCATAATTTTCTCCATGCCATATGCAGCTCCTAGAAAATGACTTTTATTAATACCATCAGAACCACCTACACCGATAAAAATATTTTTGTTGTAATTTGCCATGCCAATGACTTCATGAGGAACAACTTGTCCAATAGAAAGTATAAGATCGAAATCGCCTTCAACAAGCAATTTATTTACTTGAGCCAGCATTGAATAATTGATTTTCCCTCCGGAGATTTCATGTAGAAATTCTGATGGAATTTCTCCCAATGTAGTCAAATCATTTCGCCAATCGTGCACGCGGAAAAGAGATAAAGGGATGTCGCCAAACATTTTAGTGATTTCAGCTTCGGTCATGGCAAAATGGGTTCCGAGAGCAGGTAAAATATCGGTTACCAGATTCCCGTAGTACTTCCATGCCATATTTGTTATCTGTCCTGCACCTGAATGAAAGCGTGTAAAATCGGGTGGAATAATTAAAACTTTCTTCCGAATTCCTAGTTTATCGAATGCCTGATTGAGTCCATTTTGAATGTCTTCTGAACTTAATTCCTCATTTTTTGAACCTCTTGCAAAAAATAACATATACTTCTGTGTTTAGCTGATTAGTATTAATTAAACTCCGCTATAGGCATTAAAACCCCCATCTACCGGAATTACAACCCCTGTTATAAAACCGGAAATATCGGATAATAGGAAATTAACAGCACCATGTAAATCTTCGGGTTCACCATATTTTTTCATTGGTGTATTTGTGATTATTTTATGACCGCGAGCTGTCATTTCTCCGGTTTTCTCATCAATTAATAAAAAGCGATTTTGATTGGTAAGAAAGAATCCCGGGGCTACAGCATTTACACGTATACCTGTTTCTGAGAGATGAACAGCAATCCACTCGGTAAAATTATTAATTGCTGCTTTAGCTGCAGAATATGCAGGAATTTTAGTAAGTGGTTTATAAGCGTTCATTGAGGAGATATTAAGAACTGCTCCTTTCTTTTCGTCAAGCATATCCATAGTAAAAACCATAGTTGGGAGCAAAGTTCCGATGAAATTCAAATCAAAAACACGTGTAAACCCTTCCATTTCCAATCCGTAAAACGTTTTTTCAAGTTCGCTCAGGTTTTCATTTGTAATTTTCTCTAATTGTGTCGTTGCTTTTGGAGAATTACCACCTGCCCCGTTAATTAATAAATTAATTTTCCCTAATTTGTTATTTATCTCCTGCTTAGCTTTTTGCAATGAAGCTTTATCTAAAACATTGGCTTCAACACCGATAGATTTTGTCCCAGATTCTTTTTCAATTTCCGAAGCTACTTTTTCGGCCATTTCTTTGTTAATATCAACTATGGCAGTTATTACGCCAACGGAAGCTAATCCTTTGGCAATAACAGTTCCTAATACGCCTGCACCACCCGTAATTACGCAGACTTTATTGTTTAAATCATCAAATGTTATTTTTCTCATCTTTTATACTTTAAATTTATATTCATCGTAATACTTTAAATTCTCCTTGGTAACAATATCTATTGGAATTAATATTTCTTTTGGCACGTCTTTTTTTAGTACTAATTTGTTAAATAAGGCAAAAACAGCCTTGTAAGCTTGTTCAAGTGGTTGCTGATTAATCAAAAAGCTGATAATGTTTTTTTCCAGGTAATGTCTATTTTCGGCGGTAAGGTCGTAACCAATCAAATTTATATTTCCCTTCTTTTCAGTTTCCAAAAAATGCGCAATGTGAAATACACGTGAATTTGTTACAAAAACACCTTTTATCTTAGGGTTTTCTGAAAAAGAATTTCGTAATTCGTGGTAATTGCTCCCACCATTTATATTGTCAATTTCAAGCTTTATAATTTTGATATTTCTTTCTTTATGTTCCTCAAAATAGTGCAGAAAACCTTGCTTGCGGGCTAAAATATGTTGATTGTTTTGTAGCAAACTTAGTAAGGAAACCACTAATATTTCATCACCTTCAGAAATGCCATAATCCATCAATTTACCTGCTAAAATTCCACTTTGAAAAGCATCCTGGCCAACATAACAAAGAGGGTCTTGATTGTCCAAAGAGGAATTGAACAAGACAGTAGGAATACTTCTTTGCGCACATATTTTCATAATTTCGGATGCTTCCTTTTGAAAAGAAGGTGCAAGAATTAAACCGTCAGGATTGTCGCTTAAGGCTTTTTCAGCCTGCTCAATAAAAGCTTTTTTATCTGAAATAGAAAACAAGTATTTTGAAAATTGCACACCATAACGTTCAATTTCACCAAGTGCTTTATCAATTCCAATCATGGGATATTTCCAAAAAGTTCCTTCGCCATTGGCAGAAGGCATTAAAATTGCATATCGAACGTTTTTTTTGGAAGCTAAAGTACTGGCCAATATATCGGGTTGAAAATTTAGTTTTTCTGTAATTTTCCTGACTTTTTGTTTAGTTTTTTCCGATACTTCACCCCGATTATGAATCACGCGATCAACCGTTCCAACCGAAACACCAGACAATTCGGCAATATCTTTGATAGTTAATTTTTTTTCGGATTGTTTCATTACCTATTTTCTATGAGAAATTAAAAGTACTGTTCTATACTAATTCTTATTCCGTGTACGTTAACGGTTGCTTAATTCTCTTTTGCTTGTAAGTATCTTAAATTTTGGTAAATATACATATTTTAATTCATGTCGTGTACGCACACGGAAAATTTTAAATATAAAAATAGTTAACAAAATTGATTTAATTTTAAAATCAGATGCCGCCTGCATTTTCAATCAAAATCTTACGGTTAAAATGCCTTTGTATTTATTATCGATAGAAAAAGCAATGTGGAAATCTGCTCTGAATCACGAAAAGCGAGGAATGTGAAACAAAGTATAAAATTGCAAAATTTTTGTCAGAGCTTCAATTTTGCGAAGCTCTGACTTTTTTTTAAAAAGTATAATGTAACCATTCGCCAAACCCCGCATTTTAAATCAATTTTCTCTTCTCTAGATTTGTTGGTTTGATTTTGAAAACTAACAACATGTTTAACGAGAAAAAGTTTCTGGCAATCTACGATGATTTCTTGGCTTCCGGCCTGACTA
>JAZDJM010000277.1:0-2739 GCA_043804305.1 Bacteroidota bacterium | reverse complement strand
TAGTCAGGCCGGAAGCCAAGAAATCATCGTAGATTGCCAGAAACTTTTTCTCGTTAAACATGTTGTTAGTTTTCAAAATCAAACCAACAAATCTAGAGAAGAGAAAATTGATTTAAAATGCGGGGTTTGGCGAATGGTTACGGTTTTCTTGCTTTAATAAACTCCTCAGCACGAATAATTGTTCCAGAGCGTATATCAATTTTTTCAAAATCTTCCCAATTAATCATTTTCATATTGCGATTTAATAATTTTCTCCAAAGCGATTATCCACTCATCTTCATCATTTAAACTTTCAACAAGGACTAAATTTTCACCGCCTGATTTTCTAAATAGTTCAACATATTCTATCCCTATCTCTACTTTTGTTTCCAGACAATCGGCCACAAAAGAAGGAGCAAAAATTAATATGGACTTCTTGCCCTGCTTAGCCAAATTCTTTATGTTGTCATCGGTAAAAGGACTCAGCCAATTTTTTGTTAAACGGGATTGAAAACTAACTGAAAACTGATCTTTGTTCAATCCTAATTTTTCGGCCATGAGCCTCGTTGTTTCATAGCAACTTGCTTTATAGCAGAACATTCCATACTCCGGCAGCTCGCTATTGCAATTACATTTTAAACTGTCAATTTTTGGATGAGCTTTTGTTATATGACTTAAAGGTAAGCCATGAAAAGAGAAAATAACATGCTCAAAATTTACCAAATCGTATTCTTTAGCTCTTTCCGCCCAAGCATTTATAAATTCATTATAATTATAGAATTGCTTTATTACACGAATTGCGGGAAATTTGTTGAACTTTTTAACTTCCTTATATACAGATTGAATGGCAGTTTCAGTTGTTGAAAGTGCATATTGAGGAAATAGAGGTAGAACAACTAACTCTTCAAAGTTCTTATCCGCAATTTCATTTAGAACAGATTTAATGGAAGGATTTCCATAGCGCATAGCAAAAAAAACCTCATAGTTCGCTCCTATTCTTAATGCTAATTTCTTTTGAAGTTTTTTTGTGTTCGAAAGTAAGGACGATCCTTCATTTTCCCATAATTGCTTATAGAGTTTTGCCGATTTTGGAGCCCGAAAAGGAACAATGATTAGGTTTACAAGGATTTTTCTAAATAACCAAGGCAAATTTATAACATAAGGGTCATTTAAAAATTCAGTAAGATATTTGCGAACACTTCCAACTTCAGGACTGTTTGGAGTTCCAACATTTAATAGTAAAACAGCTTTTCGTCTTTTGTTGTTTTCAGTGCTCATTATCAATTAATTATCCTAATATAAATAGCTATTGTAAGGATAGCGAATAGCATGAATTCTCTTTACCTCTTCATAAATTAAAGTGCGTAAGTCGGTAATATTGGTCTTTTCGGTAGCCGAAATAAAGATTGATGGTGAATTATCTTTATTCATCCAGGTATTTTTCCATACATCCAACGAATAGTTGGCTCTGGTTTCCGGGCTTAAATCGTCAGCTTCTTTCTCTACATACTGAAATGCGTCAATTTTATTAAAAACCATCACTACCGGTTTGTCGCCGGCTTTAATTTCGCTCAGAGTTTGCTTAACAATATTAATTTGCTCTTCAAAATCGGGATGCGAAATATCTACAATATGCAATAACAAATCAGCTTCCCTTACCTCGTCAAGCGTTGATTTAAAACTTTCGACCAAGCCATGTGGCAATTTGCGGATAAAACCAACGGTATCTGTCATCAAAAAAGGCAGATTTTCAATCACAACTTTGCGGACTGTGGTATCCAATGTTGCAAATAATTTATTTTCCGCAAAAACTTCTGATTTGCTGAGCAAATTCATTAAAGTTGACTTACCCACATTTGTATAGCCAACAAGTGCCACACGGACCATGCTCCCTCTGTTTGAACGTTGTGTTTCCATTTGCCGGTCTATTTGAGTCAGCCTTGTTTTAAGCAGTGAAATTCTGTCACGAATAATTCGACGGTCGGTTTCAATTTCTGTTTCTCCCGGCCCACGCATTCCAATACCTCCTCGCTGACGCTCAAGGTGAGTCCACATTCCTGTTAGCCGGGGCAATAAATATTGATATTGAGCAAGTTCAACCTGAGTTTTTGCATGCGCGGTTTGGGCTCTTTTTGCAAAAATATCGAGTATCAGATTTGTCCGATCTAAAATTTTACATTTAAGTTCTTTGCCTAAGTTTCTAATTTGTGAGGCTCCTAACTCATCGTCAAAAACGGCAATATCAATTTCTTCATATTCAATAAATGCGCTGATTTCTTCGAGTTTGCCTGAACCTATAAACGTACTTTTGTCGGGAGAAGGAAGTCTTTGAACAAAACGTTTAACCGTAACCGCTCCTGCTGTTTCAACCAAAAATTCCAATTCATCGAGGTATTCTTTACTTCTGCTATCCTCTAATCCTCTGGTTATTAGCCCAATTAGTACGGCTGTTTCTTTAATTTTTGCTGTTTCAAACAATTTAATCCTATTTTAAATATTAATTTTACCGGAATTTTTACTTCTAAAGAAAACACACTGAATCTAAAGGTGATTATTTAAAAAAAGCTAATTATTCTAGAATTTCCGAATGCCTATAATTTCCCGAACATCTTTTATCGTTTTTGAAGCACTTTCCCTTGCTCTTTCCGCACCATTTCGGGTAACTTTACTTAAATAATCTGTATTTTGATATATATCCTGAATACGTTCACGAAAAGGCTGTGTAAAATTGATAACATCTTCGGCCAGTTGTTTCTTCAT
>JAZDJM010000276.1:0-2148 GCA_043804305.1 Bacteroidota bacterium | reverse complement strand
TTTAGCATTGCCTGATCCGAAGACTGAACAATTTGATGAAATGTATTATACTTATATCATCACGGCCGATATTACTGACATTAACGGAGAAACCCAATATGCCACACAATCAGTTACAGTGGGAGAGAAGGCGCTCTTATTATCCCTTGAAATACCTCAAATAATTGAAAAATCAGAAGAAATTTCAATCCCGGTTTATGCCACCAACCTGAACGGTAAAGAACTGAAGGTAAAAGGTGATGTGAAAATATTCAGATTAGAAACACCGACTCAGGTAATCAGGGAAAAACTTTGGGAACCTGGTGACACAAACATTATTTCGCAGGAAACCTGGTTTGGGAAACTGCATGGATATGCATACCGGGATGAAAATCTTCAAAGAAATCTGAAAGAAACAGAAGAGGTGTTTTTCAAAGATTTTGACACTGAAATCTCTGCAGAATTGAAAATTGACATTTCTAAGTGGAAAGAAGGATCGTATAAAGCCTTAGTAAAATCAACAGATGCTTTTGGTAAAGATGTGGAAAATGTAACTTTTTTTACCCTTATTGATCCCACAAGCAAGAAAATGCCTTATTCACTAAGCAGCTTTTTCTTTTTAGAAAAATCACAGGCTGAGCCCGGCGAAAAAGTTAACCTGATTATTGGTAGTTCTTACAGTGAAGTGCCCTGTTTATTTGAAATTGAGCATCGGGGAGCCATTATTGGGACCTTCCAGTCAAATTTGAACAATAGCAAAGTCCTTATTCCAATTGAGGTTTTTGATCATTACCGTGGTAATTTTTCTATTCATGCCGCATTTATAAAAGATAACCGTTTTTATCGCTACAGTCAGAATATCATTGTTCCTTACACTAATAAGCAGATTGATTTTGCCTTTGAAACCTTCAGAAATAAATTGTATCCGGGACAGGAAGAAACCTGGTCGCTGGTTTTGAAAAGCCATACCGGTGATTTGCTTGCAGCTGAGTTGCTGGCTTCTATGTATGATGCTTCGCTTGATAAATTTACTTCGCAATACTGGTCATTTGATATTTTTACCAGGTATTTTTCAAAATTTGACTGGCAGGCGGTAACTTTCGGCAAAGAAAATTCCATATTGCTTGTTCCCGATTGGAACAGAACATTGCCTCCTTATCCGGATGAATCTTTCGACAGGCTGAATTGGTTTGGTTTTGCTATTTACAGTCATAGCCGTAAAGGCGGTATTATGGAATCAATGCGGCAAACTATGTCCAATGCAAATATTGTATATGAAGGTGTTGAAAACGATAAAAGTGTAGAAGAAGAATCTCTCGCTGATGATTTGATGTCTATTCCTGTTACTGCTCAAGAAGGAGGAGAAAAATTACAGCCTGAAAATATATCAGAACAGGCCATCCGCAAAAACTTCAACGAAACTGCTTTTTTCTTCCCTCAAATTAAAACCAATGAAAAGGGCGAAATTAAACTTGAGTTTACCATGCCCGATGCACTCACAACATGGAAATTTATGGGTTTGGCACATACCAAAGAACTTTCATTCGGACAATTTTCACGCGAAGTAGTCACGCAAAAAGAGTTGAGTATAACTCCCAATACGCCAAGGTTTCTGCGCCAGGGCGATAAAATTGAACTGGTTACACGAATTTCAAACCTGACAGATCAGCCTCTCAACGGTATAGCTGAATTGCACCTGTTTGATGCCATCACCATGGAAAAACTTGACAGGCTCATGCTGATTAAAATTGATCCGGTTTCATTTTCACTTGGCGGAAATGAAAATACTTCTGTTAGCTGGCAGATTTCAGTCCCTGAAAATATTCAGGCCATCACTTACAGAATTACAGCAAAAGCTGGTAATTTTTCAGATGGCGAAGAAAACAGCTTGCCGGTTTTGTCTAATAAAGTTTTATTGACTGAGAGTTTGCCGATTTCTATCAGGGATAAGGGAGAGAAAAAATTTGCATTGGATAAGCTTGTCAACAGTGCCGGAACTTCAGTTGAGAATCAAAGCCTGACTTTTGAATTTACGGCTAATCCAGCCTGGTATGCTATCCAGGCATTACCTTATTTAACTGAAAAAGAAGTAGAATCTTCTGAACAATTATTTAACCGGTATTATGCAAACAGTATTGCCTATTATTTGATGAATCAAAATCCGGATAT
>JAZDJM010000275.1:0-3067 GCA_043804305.1 Bacteroidota bacterium | reverse complement strand
CCGAAGGTTTTTATAAAGATTATTTTCAATACCCGGTTGACTTAGTCAGCGGTTCAAGTCTGGCAAATCAGGGAGCAACATACAGCAGTGTTTATGGCGCATCAGAAGTTGCATTTAACGGAAAGGGAAAAGCAAGTGGATTTGAAATTTTGAACCGGTGGAATTATAAAACATTTTCGATTTTGGCCTCTTATACCTATGTAAGAAGTTTATTTACCGATATTCAGAATAATTATATCCCTTCATCCTGGGATAGCAAGCATTTACTAACGATAACAACTTCAAAAGATTTAAAACGAAATTGGCAACTGGGTTTTAAATGGCGCTATGTTGGCGGCTTGCCTTATACACCTTACGATTTAGAAACCTCATCCAATATTCAGGCCTGGGATGCAATTGGCCAGCCCTATTTGGATTATTCCCAGCTCAATTCCAAACGGTTTTCGGCATTTCATCAACTCGATTTACGCATCGATAAAAATTATTTCTTTAATAAATGGACGCTTATGCTTTATTTTGATATTCAGAACGCCTACAATTTTAAAAATAAGGGGCAGGATTTTATTATTCGTGAAAAAGATATGGATGGCAATTATCTGACAATGAATGATGGAAAGCAATATATTCTTCAAAGTGTAGAAAATTTGTCGGGAACTGTATTGCCTTCTATCGGAATAATGCTGAAATTTTAATTTGAATCGAATTTTTTAAAAATGAATTTATGTTAGTTTTATCCGTTTATCTACAAGCTTCATTAATCCTAATATTCCTTCTTACCTTGCTGTGGATTTGGAGTGTATTTATTAAAAATGTAAGTATTATCGATCTGTTTTGGGGTTTTGGATTTGTTGTGATTAATGCATTTTATTTTCTTAACTCCGGCGAATTAACAGCCAGGAAATGGCTTCTGTTAATATTAGTAACGCTCTGGGGCTTAAGATTATCGATTTATCTTGCCTGGAGAAATATTGGCAAAGGCGAAGATTTTAGATATCAGGAATTTCGTCGGAATTATGGCCCGAAATACTATTGGTGGTTCAGTTATTTCCAGGTTTTCCTCTTGCAGGGCGCTTTAATTCTAATCGTTTCCTTACCCTTATTAGGCGCAAATTTTGGTCTAAATTCCGGTGAGTTAAATTATCTGGATTATATTGGAATTGCAGTTTGGATTATCGGCTTTACTTTTGAAGCCGGAGGCGATTTACAGCTTGCTCGGTTTAAAGGAAATCCTGCAAATAAAGGAAAAATTCTGAACTCCGGGTTTTGGAAATACACCCGACATCCAAATTATTTCGGCGATTCAGCAGTTTGGTGGTCATTTGCCATTTTTTCAGTCGCGGCCGGTAGTTATTGGCATATCGTTGGCAGCATTATTATGACACTTTTAATTATCAAAGTTTCGGGAGTTGCTATGCTCGAGAAATCCTTGAAAAATTCGAAAACGCAATATCAGGATTATATTAAAAAAACAAATGCTTTCTTTCCTTGGTTTCCTAAAAAATAATATAGTATGGATTTTCTCATTTCAAATATCTGGTTAATTCTTTTTTTCGCATGGGGTTTGCCTCTTAGCTTTTATCGAGGTCGTTTTCGAAAAATGGTGTATCAGACCGATAGTTGGATAATCAATATAAAACCTGTGTTTTGGAAGGAAATAAAAGGACTGTTCGGAAATGTTTATCCGGATAATCTACAGTATAAAAAGTTTAGAAATTTTTACCTCTTTTATTTGACGGTTTATTTGGTGCTTTTTATCTCTTATTTAAGTTTTAATAAAAATTACAATAGAATGGAAAAATTAACAATTGGGAATCAGATTCCTGCTTTTGAATTATACGACCAAAATGGAGAATTATTCAGTATTCAGTCGGTTTTGGGAAAGAAAAACCTGGTTATTTATTTTTATCCAAAGGATGATAGTCCGGGTTGCACAAAGCAAGCCTGTTCATTTCGCGATCAGTTTGAAATTTTTGCCGAGGCTGATGCTTTGATTATTGGAATTAGCGGACAGTCGGTTGAAAGTCATTTGGCTTTTGCCAATAAACATCGGCTAAATTATAGGCTGCTTAGTGATGATGGAAATAAAGTAAGAAAGCTTTTTGGTGTTCCTGCCAATTTCCTGGGTTTAATACCTGGCCGAGTGACCTATATTGTCAATAAGGAAGGCAAAATTATTTATCTGTTCAATTCACAAACACAAGCTGAGAAGCACATTAATGAGTCTTTGCGGGTTCTGAAAGCGTTGAATAATTAAAAACGCCACTTTTAAAATCGTTAGTCTGAATTTTTAGAAAACGGTTTTAAATGATAACAGAAAAAAATTCAAAAAAATTCAAATCAATTTCAATATGAGAATTTGGTCAATACATCCTAAATACCTTGATACTAAAGGGCTTGTTGCTCTCTGGCGCGAGGCTTTACTTGCAAAAAAAGTCCTTGAAAACAAAACCAAAGGCTATAAGCATCATCCTCAGTTAATACGATTTAAAAATTCTGAAAATCCTCTGAATTGCATCAATCAATATTTACATCAGCTTTGGTTGGAATCGCAAAACAGGAATTTCAATTTTGACAAATCGAAGATTTCACAAAACTTGTTTCCTTGTTTAATCGAGGTAACAAGTGGTCAGCTTGATTACGAGCGTAAGCATTTATTAGACAAATTGAGCAACCGAAGTTTTGAAAAATTCCTTATTTTTGAAAAGGAAATGCACTGGCAAATACATCCGATTTTTAAAGAAATAAAAGGAGAAATAGAAGCATGGGAACGAAATTAAAAAAATTAGCAGTTTATTTTTTAATACTTTTAAGCATTGCATCAATTACTTCTTGCAAAATGAACAGAACTATGATAGACAAAACTGTTGTCAGTGAACTAGACTTAAACAAATACCTGGGAACATGGTACGAAATTGCACGTTTCGATCATCGCTTTGAAAGAGGTCTGGTTGGCGTAAAAGCAAATTACAGCTTATTTGAGGATGGAAAAATAAAAGTTGTAAATAGTGGGTTTAAAGGCGATTTAAACGGAGAATATTCAGAGGCCATCGGAAAGGCTAAAATACCA
>JAZDJM010000274.1:0-8107 GCA_043804305.1 Bacteroidota bacterium | reverse complement strand
TCATAATCATGTAAAGCCAATCTAATACTCGAAATTACCAAGTCTGGTTCATCCTTTTGAATGAAGTGGCCTGATTGCGAGCTGTAAAAATACTTTCCATATTTCAACGGATTAATAAGTGCTAGCCAACGTTTCATTTTAAGATTATTGGCAATTCTCCACATTTTTTCTCGGTCATATATCGTAGGTTTTTCGTTAGAGGTGAAACCACCTGCTTGTATAAAATGCACAGGTACATCGGGCAATGGATTATGATCACATTCTTTGAACTCGCTTTTGTATAAAGACCTTGAAATCTTAACTTCTTCAACATAGAAACCAGGCATTTCTTCATAAAGTTTCTCTATAAAATTAGCATATGGTTTTCCAAAGATTGAATCGATCTGATGCTTGGTCAACCCAATTTCGAGATAAGGTAAGTCTCCATCTCCTTTTTTTTGAGTAAAGTCTATTGGGTCTACAAAAACAAGACCTGCAATTTCATCTGGATATGTGGAGGCAAAACTTCTGATATAAGCTCCCCCAAATGAATGAGAAACCAATAAGTATGGCGGTTTCAATCCTTTTTGTAAAAGCATTTTTCTCAAATTGTTAACAATATGTTCTGTTGTTGGAGGAAGGCTGTCATTTTCCGATTCTCCTATTCTTGGCCGATTGTATCGAAAAACTGCATTTGTTTTAGAAATTTCTTCCGCTACAATATCCCAGCTTCCAAAACCACTTGCCATCCCGTTTTCGAAAACAACCACAGGTTTATTTGCTGTATTATTTTGCATCCCTGAAGTTAGCACTTCAACTTTAAATCCATTAATAGTAAGAAAGTCAATATTTGCATAGGCTATGTCTTTATTAGATTTAACCAAATCAATAATAGATTGCCATCTTTTATCACTATAAAGCGATTTGAAATCAGGATCTCCTTTAATATGGCCATAATCTGTATAATTCATTTTAGTAGCAATGTAATTTAAATGATAAAAGGCACTATCGGTTTGGTTGGCCAATGCCCAGGAACATGCAGCATTGTAATGCTCTTTCGAGTTGGCATTCCAGCCATTTGCCTTAAAGGCTTTAGAAAATGCATAAGCTGAACTTTTAAAGGCTTTTGCAGTGTAAAGAGAATCAGCTATTCTAATTAGGTTTGTATACTTAAGTGGAGCATTCTGTCCAAATAAAAAAACTGTACAAAATACAAAACCAAGAGATAAAATTGTTTTTTTCACGAGTATAAATATTTGTTAATTAATAGGTCTCGTGGAAATTCAAGGGCGAGACTTTTGTTTTAATTTTTTATTCATTTCCTTTTGTGATACCCTCCACAAAATATATTCCTGTAGCATGAAGGTTTTATCAGTCTTATTTTATAAAAGTGTTTTATAATCAATAGATTGCAGGTATAAAGTAATTCGGGCATGCATTCTATTAAATTCAATAGAAAACATGAATGCGCTAAATCTTTTTGTTAGCTTTTCAGTGTTCATTAATCCTTTTTTCTCCTAAATTGAATTTATATCTGACTTCTCCGCAATAAATAAATATTGGGGTGAATTAGGTTTCAATCGATAAGATTCAGTTTGTACAAAATTTTCATCATTAAAAAATTGCTCAAATTCTGAAATTTTAAATGATTTTAGTCTAGGTATTAAACGTAATTTGCTCCCAATTTTAAGCAGACTATTCAAAAGCGGTGATTCACCCAAACATGGCGTTAATGAAATAATAAAACCTTCTGGTTTTAACAGTTCATTTATCCTTTGAATAGACTTTTGTGGCTCGCCTAATAAATGAAAAATATTAAAAGCAATAATTGCATCAAATGAACCGGGCTTTATTTTTTCATTAAATAGCGTAGTATGTGCAAATTCAATATTCTGTATTTTGCGTTCAGATGATTTTGCTCTGGAAATTTCTATCATTTTAGATGAGATGTCGATAGCATAAATACTTTTTACCTGATTTGCAATTTCATTACAAACTATTCCTGTCCCACAGCCGAAATCTAAAACAGTATCATTTGCGCTAATATATTTTTTAGCCGCTTCAATAAAAATCTTATAGGATGCATCATTTTGTTCTGCTTTATCATAAAACAAAGCCGTTCTGTCCCAAAACTTTTCTGCGTTTTCTCGACTTTCCATATTTTATTCTTTAATAGTTAATCAAGATGAATTACTATTATATTGTTCATTATGATGTCGTTGTCTATTTCATAATGAATTTATACCTTGCTACTGTCCCAACTACATTTTATGCATTTTCATCAATTAGGGTTTAAATTTAAGCATATATAACATCTAAATCGCAGCATTAAATAATTATTTGTTCTAAATTGCTAAATATTAAATACTAAGGGTTAGTCTTAAGATTTTTTTCGTTCATCAGCCAAAAACCGTCGTCCGATCAATAGATTATTTCGCTTGATCAATAGATAGCTGCTTTTGTGCTAACAAATTCTGTTGATATTTGAAAAATTCCGCTTGGTTTGATGTATATTGCTTTATAAAGAACACCGAAAAGCATATGATTATGTCTTTTTAGAGCAATAGAAAACTTAAAGACACCTAACAATTTAGCTTAAAAGTAAAGCAGGTGTTCATCAAATCTTTTACTTCTGTTGTTTATTAGTAGAGCAGAATGGACTTAACTTAAGTACATCTATTGTTGGTTTAATACCTATCAAAATAAAGTTTGATAGCTATCAAAATAAATTATGATAGCTATCAAAAAAAAGTTTAATACCTATCAAAACAATAAATGATGAAGGCCTATCTATAAAATGATAAGCTGCTTTGGATAAAACACAACCTTTCATTGGATTTAATAACGAACAGCTTTTTTAAAAAACGATATCGCAACAAGCCAAAAGTATCAATAACATTGCCCTGCCGTTGGTACATTGTGCATAAAAGCCGATGGCGATAAGCAGTTATTTGGCCAACATTGGCTGAGTGTTTGCTTTTCGATAAATCGTTTATAGCTTTTGGAGCTTGCTCACACTATTTATCCTCTCGTATAAAAACAGGATAGGCAAATCAATGATGATGCTCTTGTTCCTGATCTGAATGTTCAATATCCAACAATACTTTTCCAGAATCTTTCAATAATCCTACCGACCATTTCACTATGACAAGAGAACTTAGAATTGCGGCAAGAGTATCTATAAAGGGAATATCCCATATCATTGCTGCGGTTAAACCTAAAATTGCAGACACACTGGTTAAGGCATCGGCAATAACATGAAGATAGGCAGCACGAATGTTATGGTCGGAATGTTCGTGGTCGTGGTGCAACAAAACTGCACTTGCAATATTTACCAGCAGCCCAATTGTAGCAACGAATATGGCTTCTTTATATATAATTTCCACGGGATTGTAAAAGCGTTGAAATGCCTCAACCAGTATTACCATGGCAAAAATCAGTAACATCAAACCGCTGCTGTAGCCCGATAGCGAAAGTATTTTGTTTGAATTTCCGTTAAACTTTTCACTTTTAGACACTTTTCGAACAATAACATAGGCTATCCAGCTTAGCCCAATGGCCAGAACATGCGACCCCATGTGAATGCCATCGGCCAATAAAGCCATTGATTTTGTTGTTAATCCGAATATTATTTCCACAACCATTGTAATGGCGGTTAGTAGCACCACCCACATGGTTCTGGTCTCATGTTTGTTTTTGTAACGGGTCATATATATTGATTTAATTCTGCAATTGTTTTATTCAAATCGCGCTCTAATTGAAGTAAGTTGTTTACACTTTCGTAATAGAGGGAAAGTTCGAGCATATAATTAATCAGTGTAATCTCACCTTTGTAAAATGCTTTTTTCAGTAATTCTGAATTATTAAACATTTGCAATTTACTTTTATACTCACTTGCGTTAGTTTGAAGCGAAACTGCTTTTGAATGCAGCATTCTTAAATGACTGTAAAATTGCAATTTCTTATCGGATGCAGTGTATTCAATTGCAAGTGCATTGGCTTTTGCTTGTTTAAGCATGTTCTTGCTTTCCCATAGAGGAATAGTCATTCCCAATGATATACCTTTAAATTCCTGACCGACTACGGATTCGCTCATATACCCTGTCTGAAATTTGGGCATGCTCAATGCCTTATTAAGGCTAATATGTTTTTGCGATAATTCAACCTCCTTCTTTAACCAGTTTAATAATGGATTACTTTGTTCGGCTTGCACATACCATTGTTCAAAATCGGCAGGCAAAACGGCAAGCTGAAACTCATTTTCAGAAAAATTAATTTGAACACCACCATTTAAACGGGTCAATTCAGCTTGCAATGCTTCTTGTTCAATGCTAAGGACTTCCTTTTCGTTATTCAAATTCAGCAGGTTTAATTGTGCTTTATTGAATTCCAGGATGTTGGTTTCGCCAATATCTAGTTTTGACTTATAGGCATCGGCAATGTTTTGGGCATGTATTAGCCTCTTTGAAATTTCAGCTTTTAGCGCATTTGTATAAATCAAATCGTAACAGATTAAGCGGGCATTCAAAAGCAATTCCTTTTTTTGCTTTAGATATTCATGTTCAAGCTGTTCGTTTTTAATGTTCGAGATTTGATTCTTATAGCTGTACGCTGATGGAAAATCGAATACCTGCGTTGCCGAAAAGTCAGTACGATTACCTATCATATCATTACTCCATAAATAATTAAATTCAATTTCAGGATTTTGGAGGAAGATATCCGTTTTGTTAGCAATTTTATCGGATTCGACTCTTTTTTGTAAAGCAATTAGCGTGGTGTTATTCTTTTCAATTTGAGCTAAAACACGGTCTATGTTGTTTTGGGCGAACATATTCGCACCGAACGCCATTATTGCTGATAGGATGATTATTCGATTCATAGTTCTAAATGTCGAATGTTGAATTCTGAATGTTGAATGGTTTTTCATTTAAAGTCTATAATTTAAAATTCTTATGTAAACTGCTGTAAACTATTGGCACAATAAAGATATTAAGCAAAGTAGATGTAAGTAAACCGCCTAAAATTACCTGTGCCATGGGACTTTGAATTTCATTGCCCGGCAGCTCACCTTGCATTGCCAAAGGAATCAGTGCGAGGGCTGCTGTAAGAGCCGTCATTAAAATTGCATTTAAACGGTCTGATGAACCCTTAGTTATGGTTTCAATGATTGAAACGCCCTGATTTTGTAGTCTTTGATAATTGGAAATCAGAAGAATTCCATTGCGGGTTGCAATACCAAAAAGGGTTATAAAACCAATAATTGCCGGAATACTCAATACCCCCGATGTAAAATAGATGGAGAAAACGCCTCCAATCAACGCCAATGGGAGGTTGAGCAATATGATACCTGCAAGTTTGAAATTCCTGAATTCCTGAAAAAGTATGAGGAAAATAAGCAATATCGCCAGAATGGAAGTATATAACAAGGTTTTCGATGCCTTTGATTCATTTTCAAATTGTCCGCCATACTCTACACGATAGCCTACCGGAAATACAATATTCTCATTAACCCTTGCCTGAATATCTTCAACAACTCCTCGCAAATCTCTGCCTGATACATTTGCGGCAATTACAACCTTGCGTTGTACATTTTCCCTGCTGATGGAACTTGGGCCGGAAACAGAAACAATTTCAGCAACCTCTTCCAATGGAACTTTTTTACCATCGTGTGTATCAATTAATGCCGATTTTACACCCTCTATTGTTTCTGTATAATCTTTGTTCAGCCGTAATACCATATCAAAACGCCGCTGGCCCTCGTAGATATCGGCCAGTTTTTCGCTACCAAAGGCAACATCAATAAATTCGTTGAATTGCCCAATCGTAATTCCATAATAGGCTAACATATCGCGGTTGGCTTTAATCTGTAGTTGTGGTATTTCAATTTGCTGGTCAACATTTACGTCCACCAAACCTCCTATGTCCACAATTGAACTTTTAATTTGGTTGCCGAGTGCAAACATTTTATTCAAATCGGTGCCAAAAATCTTAATGGCAATATTTGCCCTTGTTCCTGAAAGCATGTGGTCGATACGGTGGCCAAGTGGTTGTCCCACTGTTGCTGCAATCCCCGGTATACGGGCAATGGTTTCCCTTACGTCAGCCATAAACTCCTCGCGACTGCGTTCTTTAAGGCTAAAATTTACGTCTATTTCCGCGCTATTCACAGTTTGCGAATGTTCGTCCAATTCTCCACGGCCAGTCCTTCTTGCAGTAGTTTCTATTTCATCAATCGTTAACAATTCAGTTTCTACCAAATTGCCCAGACGATTGCTTTCTTCCAAGGAAGTTCCTGGTTTCGTAACCACCGATAAAGTAAGTGAACCTTCGTTAAACTCAGGTAAAAAGCTCCTCCCCATCGAAGTAAATGCAATAAGTGAAGCAATAAACATGGCAAAAGTCGACAGAATAACAAGTCTTTTATGTTTCAACGACCAGAAAAGAGCTTTTTCATAATGGTGAGAAAGTTTACGAACCAACCATTTTTCGTTTTTATTTTTAGCGAGATAATTTTCGTTTGCCAGTAGCAATTTTGTTAACAGAGGTGTTAAGGTCATTGCTACTATCAGCGATACAAACAAAGAAACAATAAATGATACGCCCAGTGGTTGTAACATCCGACCTTCCATGCCCGAAAGAAAAAACAGGGGCAAAAATGCTACCATGATAATTAAAGTGGCATTAAGAATAGATGAACGTATTTCTTTTGAAGCTTCAAATACGACTGTAAATGATGATTCTTGTTGTGACTTTGGTTTCTGTTGATTTTGCCGCAAACGTTTATAAACATTCTCCACATCAATAATGGCATCGTCAACCAGTGAGCCAATAGCAATAGCCATACCTCCCAAACTCATGGTGTTAATGTTTAAACCCAAGGCGTTGAGAACTAAAATAGCTCCGAGCAGCGATAAGGGACTTGCTAGCAGGGAAATAATAGTAGTACGAAAACTACCCAGAAACAGGAAAAGAATGATAATAACAAAAATACCTCCTTCAATTAATGCCCACTTAACGTTATTTACTGAGGTTTCAATAAAATCGGCCTGGCGAAAAATTTTTGTATCCATTCGAATATCCGAGGGAAGTGTTTTTTGAAGAATGGCCAGGTTTTCTTCAATGCGTTCCGTTACATCAAGTGTGTTTGTGTTGGGTTGCTTTGATATGGAGATGATAATTGCAGGTTTTGCATTTTCAGAAGCATACCCCATTTTTACTGCGCTTCCGATTATTACTTCAGCAACATCGCGAATCCTTACGGGTTTTCCGTTTCTTGACTTTATATATGAATTACCCAAAGCTTCCAAATCAGAGGTTCGAGCAATCCCGCGAACCACAAATTCGTTTCCATATTGCCTAATGGCGCTGCCCGAAGAATTTTCGCTAATTCTTTTGCTAACATCAGCAAGTTCCAACATCGAAACATCATAATATTTCATTTTTTGTGGATCTGCCAATATTTGGTATTGTTTGTAATCGCCACCTATGATGGTTACCTGAGAAACCCCGCCTGTTGCCAAAATCAATGGTTTTACATTCCATTCGGCAAGAGTGCGTAAGTCCATCATGCTGGTACTGTCGGCTTGCAAGCCCACAAAGAATATCTCGCCCATAATACTGGATTGCGGCGCGAGCATGGGTTGCCCAACACCCAAAGGCATAAGCGATGACACTGCAATGAGTTTTTCACTGACTATCTGGCGAGCTTTGAAAATATCTGTTCCCCATTCAAATTCGACCCATACAAACGAAAAGCCCTGTGATGATGCCGAGCGAACCCGGCGAATGTCTGAAGCTCCATTTACGGCTGTTTCAATAGGAAAACTAACCAATCGTTCAACTTCTTCCGAAGCCATTCCATGTGCATCGGTCATAACAACAACTGTTGGTGCGGTGAGGTCGGGAAATACATCCACATCCATATTTGTTGCTGTTCTCACCCCAAAAACAACCAAAACAACAGACGCAAGTATTACGAAGTATTTATTGTTTAAAGAGAATTTAATTATATGATTTAACATTTTTAAAATTTTAAATTGTGATTCTTAAATGTTGAATGGGTTGAAATGTTGAATTATAAATTTTGAATGTTAAATGGTAATCTATTCAAAATTCAACATTCAAAACC
>JAZDJM010000273.1:0-2419 GCA_043804305.1 Bacteroidota bacterium | reverse complement strand
CCAACCCTTCCTGAAGTTTATAACAACTTGGCAAACCTTTTAATATCTCTCAATCGTGATAGCGAAGCGATAGAATATCTTCAACAAGCACTCGCACTTCGACGTCATTTTGGGAAAGCTCTTTTTAATATGGGCAGAATTTATCTCAAACAAAAAAACGTAGATACGGCTATTGAATTTTTTAAAAAAAGTTGCATGGCCGGTGATTTTGATAATGAATTCGGATTTAATTTTTATGGCTTAACATGCCTAATGGCAGGCCGATATGATGAATCAATTAACGCATACAAAAAAACATTATCATTAAATCCTAAAAACAATGAGGCTCTTATCAATCTTGGATATAATTTCCTTAACAAAAAAGACTATAAAATGGCTGCTTTTTACTTTGAGCGTGGTCTTTCGATATACCCAGACGATATCACCATTCTTAAAAATTTGGTCGAAGTATACTTTATAACAAAAAAATATACTGATGCACTCCAAACGTACAATCGCCTTCGTGAACACGATAAACCAATCACCATCAATCCTGAAATTGCCGCACGTTTAAACGAAATGAGAAAAATGAATAATATAGAGCTACTACCATGAAATGACACCATAGTTGTCCAAAGTTGTTGGAACCACCAAAGAATCTATTAATGTGTCATGCTGAACCTTGTCATCCTTGTATGTTTACAATAATGAAAAAAATTAAAGTAAAATAAGAATGGTGCCATAGAAAAAAATATATTGGAAATACTTCAAGATTGGGGCACTAATTTTGAAGGTGCTGACAGCATCCTGTGTCATCCTTGGTTTATAAAAACCGTTTTCAGCGAAGGAGCTGCCAGCTACAATATCAACCTCGAACAGTCGTCAGGGACTTAGATCCCGAATTTACAAGTAGGAGGCGATATTATGATTAATTTACCAAAAGTTTATGTTGGTGTCGATGTTTCAAAGGGATACCTTGATATTTATATTTATCCAACAGAAAAAGCATTTAAAGTTAAAAATGATACTGAAGGTATCAAACAACTTAAAAAAACCTTATCGCAATATTGTATTGAACAAGTTGTATGTGAATCATCTGGTGGTTACGAACACAATATGCTCAAAACGCTTGCAAAATGTGGTTATAAAACTTGGTTGGTTGATCCTAAGCGAATTAAAGGATTCATAATATCCGAGGGAATTAAGGTTAAAACAGATTCCATAGATGCAAAAATGATTGCTTTGTTTGCATCACAAAAGAAATGTGCTTATGAAAAACCAATTAAATTTGAAGCATCGTCAGAATTACAAATTTTAGTTAAAAGACGACGTGAGCTTGTTGCTATAGCAGCCGATGAAAAAAAACGACTTCAGCAATGTGATGATTTGTTTTATCAAAAATCGATTAAAACTATAGTGATAATACTAAAAAAAGAAATAGATAAGCTTGAAAAAAAAATCGATTCTTTAACAGATGATAATGATGATTTAAGGCGTAAAAAAGCAATTATAAAATCTGTTCCAGGTATCGGGTCAATAACAGCGAATGCTTTACTTGCAGATGTTCATGAATTGGGAACAATAACTGGAAAGGAAGTGTCAGCACTTATTGGTGTCGCGCCTTATACGCGACAAAGTGGAACTTATATTGGAAAATCTTATATCTCAGGAGGTCGATCATATCCTCGACATGCTCTTTATATGGCAGCCCTATCAACATTGAATCGGCCTAAGGGATTTGGTATTTTTTATAAAAAATTGATAGACATTGGAAAAGCTCCAAAGGTTGCCATCGTTGCTGTTATGCGGAAAATGATTGTTTGTATAAATGCCTTATTGAAAAAGAATGAATTATGGAATCAGACTATGGCATAAAAAAGTTGACTTTAAACACAGTCGCTGAACTTGTTTCAGGATCTCCTTGTTTCAGCATCTAGTCCGAATTAAGAAAACAAGGGAATTCTTAAAACAGATAGATCCTGAAATAAATTCAGGATGACAAGGCAGAAATAAATTCAGGAATACCAGATTCATCAGGAACAGGATGACACCTGTGTTGACTGGATCGTTCTTTTCGATATCATGTAATTAACACCGGAACTAAGAAATTGACCTGATTCATCCAACCATGATAGAACCGGAGCTAAGAAATTGACCTGATTCATCCAACCATGATGGAAAGAATATACTATATTTGTACTTTATGATTTAGATGGTGGCTGACATAATCGAAAATTTTTAGCAACTCGACGATTTTTATATCCTTGGCAAACCTTAGCCCTATTTTGCTTTTTTGGCTCTTTTCGCCACAATGTTTTTTCTTTTTGACAACCAGCAATAACAATTCCAAAGATCCCTGCGATAATGCGGCGCTCTTGCTCTGGCCCCGGACCCTGTGGGATAACAAAGCCAGACACAGAAAAATCGCTTGAATCTGGCC
>JAZDJM010000272.1:0-8612 GCA_043804305.1 Bacteroidota bacterium | reverse complement strand
TTTTCCTTTTGCATTTTATTTGAGGCAAAAAATCCTTTCACTTTTATATCGTTAAAAGTGGTATTTCCCTTTTCAAATGTGTTTTTATACGCTACTTCTTTTAAAAAATAGGCGTAAGAAATGATATCGGTTTCAGCCAATTGCAGATCTAAATCTTCAAAACTTTTGTTTGGGAATTTTTTTCTTGATTCTTTATTGATAATTGTAACTGTTTTTTGTCCGTAACCGCTTTTGATGTAATAACTATTTTCGTCGAGATCGTTTTTTGTAAAAACCGGATTATTAAGCTTTTCAACCATCTGAAGAGCTATTTTATCGGAAGTATTCAGTTTTAATTTTCCGTGAAGAATATTATCGTTCAGCTCGTTCCATGCTAAATTCATAGCTCCGGCCCAAATGTAATTTCCTTTGCAATCGCTTGCCAAATAGGAATCAGTACTAAAATTTTGATTTTGTGTTTGTTGATTTTCCTGAACTTTTTGAATAAAAACCTGCGAAATCAACAGTAGTAAAAATAATGGATAGTTCATAAGGTTTAGGTTTAGTGAATTTGATTTTTCTTTCCGATAGCGAAATATAATATCCACCCCATGAGTGGTAAAAACAAAATAACCAATAACCAAATAAGTTTGTCGTTTCCGGTAAATTGGTTTTTAAGAAGATTAATTAAAGCGACCAATGGCATAATAACCAAAGGTATTGTTAGTATTAAAATAATTTCAATCAGACCAAACATGTTTTTGATTTTTAATTCTATTAAGGTTTAATATTTGAGCGGAGTAATAAGAAAATACTGTTTCATGGCATAAAAATCAGCCGGACTAAAATTGACAATAGCGCTTTTAATTCCAAAATCTGTTCCCGGAATTTTATGTTTCGTTGAGTTAATTAAGGTCCAGCTTGCTTCTGAGCATACAATATCATTTTTGCCCCAAGCCCCAAAATTGGTATTCCCCGAATTCAGGTTGGCAGCTTGCATTTCTATGGCTGATTTAAACAATGCCTCTGCTTCTTCCGGTTTCAACGGCTCTGCGACGCCGAGAAATGCTGTTTTTGCCACATCCATCTTTCTATTGCCATATTTTTCATTCAGTTGTTTCTCCGAAATAATAATTGGGCCATGAAAAGGCGTATTGTCCAAAAAAAATTTCTGCCCGTTAATTTCCTTGAGATAAGTTACGGTATGTGATGCCGAGGATTCCGTTGAAAGCGAACCCATCCAGTCGCCCAAACGGATAGCATGACCAATTAAGTCATCAGGGGCAACAAGGAGCACATCTCCGGGTTCAAGTTCATCAAATCTTTTTTGGGGCACAGGCGGAATTTTATTTTTATAGGAATTGATAATTCCAATCGCATTTTTATTCGGGCTACGCTGCTGAATAAGTTGCTTTTGCTCTACAATCATGCCGGGCAACATGGCCTCAATTTCTTTCTGTTGTTTGGCCTGAATTTCTTTTTGATTTTTGTATGCGGTGTATATCTTTTCGGTATAATCAAAATCTGCTTTGTAAATCTCAATTTCTTTGTCAATTAAATCACTTTCCTTATCCAAAATGGCCGATTCCTGCTCGCATGCGGAAATTAGAGCCGCATTATCTATAGGTATTGCTCCACATCGTGCGTTGAAATCCATGATTTTAGCATCGTAGGCCTTCAAGTGCGCTATAAGCCTTTCCCTTTTTACAGACATCGAATATTGCGTATGTGGTTCCCACTCCGACGATATTTTGGGAATTACCAAATCCTGTGCAGATAATAAAGTTGAGAGCAAAAGCAGCATTGCAACCAGACCCGCTTCGATAATCGGTTTGCATAGTGTAGTGAAACGCTTTTTCATAAAAATCAATTTAAACAATTTTATAAATTAACCAATAACTCCAGCCTGTTTCCGTAAAGGTTTACATTCATTTTCGAAAAGAAATTGTGCTTATTCATTCGATAGCTATAACCGCCTTTTGGTTTTTTGGCTAAAGAAATTGTTGTTACCAATGCTGTTTCGGCAGCTGCACCTATAAGAACATATTTAACGGTATTGTCTGGTTTTGGAGGCTCAGTAGGTTCTGCAAATGCTTTCTCCAATTTTGCGGCAGCCAGACCGTTAGCAGCGCCCGAAACAGCTGCCAGTGCCATATTTGCCACCAACGATCTTTTATTCAAGGTATTGAAAAGAGCAATGGACGAGCCTATTCCGAATCCAAAAGCAGCACCTTCGAGCCAGAGTTCTTCGCCGCTTTTTCCTTTTACCAGCAAACCGCCGGCAATGGAGCTTAACAGCCCAACCTGAACTCCGCTTGATATGGGGTTTGTGAAAGAAAAGTCGACAGGGTTAATGCTACTGCCACTACTTGAATTACCTTCGTTATAACAAGAGTAGCCGGGCCTGTGACCACTATTTCTTATTTCTGAACACGACTTTCCGCAGGTGGCGCAAGTGCAGTTATAATCATTTTGTTGTGCCCTAAGCTCCGGACTAATAAATAAAAACATTACTATCATAGTTAAGAATAATGTTTTGACAATTGTTTTAAAACATAAACTGTTATTCATGATTAATTCGTATTAAATTATTATTTGTTTGGTGTCTAAGATTTTTAGATTTGACTGACGAGCTATTTTTTCAACTTCGACATTGGCCGATTGTTGAGCAATTTTATTAAAATTTACCGATTTAGAAATACTTGATTCTCTTTTTTGTATTTCCGATAGAAGAAAACAGATATCTGTTTTAACAGCTAAATCGAGGGTTTTATCAATTAACCATCCACTTCTCTGCGAATTAGATTCCTGCGCAAAAGAAGTATAAAAAAAGAATTGAAACAGTAAGAGGATATACCATTTCATATAGCTGATATTTATAGTTTAAAATTACAAATTGTTTTTACATAAACGCTAAACTTCAATAAATTAAAATAATTCGATTTGCTGTGGAGTTTTATATTGAAAACTTACGGAAGATAAATTCAAATAAACGAATTTCAATTAGCTAACAGTTCCTATGGCCGTAAAACAAAAAAGCTCCGGAATTTATAATCCCGGAGCTTTTAATAAGCATTGAAATATTATCTTCTTTCACGCCTGGGTTCTGTTGGCAACTCTGAAGCCGCCTGAGCTGATTTTGGGTTTAGAAGTACCATTGTTCCCAATGCTGTAAATGCAGCATAGGTTCCCATTTTCTTTAGTGCTTCTTTTCGTGTAATCGAATTGTCGTTTTTATTTATATTCTTGTTTTTCATGTCTATAAAATTTATGGTTCGTACAATTTATTTTAGCCAGCCAAATTTCTGTGTATAAGTTCCTTGCTCATTGCTGATTTTAACGATATAAACACCGGCTTCTTCATTAAATTGAACAAGATTTTCAGTACTCTGCTTTAAGCTAAAGCTTGTTATTTGCTTTCCGCTTATCGAGTAAATACGGACAATTGTATTTGTGTTGGCTTCACCATGAATAACAATTTGATTATGATTTGGACGAGTAAAAACTTTAAAAGGATTTCCATTATCCAAATTAGCAATTCCCAAAGCAGATTCCATGCTTGTACGAACAAAGAAGCGGCCTGTCCCCTTAGCATCGCTGTTTAGTTGTACGCTGTAAGAAGCATCATTTATACTTAGGTTGGTATAAATACCCAAAACTCTGTCTTCAAGAAAAACATTATATTCTTCCGGTAAATTAAAGCTTTGTGCAGTAAATTTAATAATATCACCTGATTTTGCATCCAATCCTATCGGAACTACTAAATCATCATATTCTGCAGGTAAGCACTGGATACCGAAATCAACACCATTGTCTTCTACCAAACGAGAATACAAAGCAAATGAAGGATTACCTTTCATTAAACCCGCATCATAACCAATATCCAAACCACGATTCATATTTTCTTTGTAAGAAATTTGGGTTGAAATTTTGCTAGTATTTTTCTCGGCATTTAAAACGATACTGGCCAATTGAATCGGATTTGATTTAAAAGCAATTCCTGTCTGATGGCTTTGCATTGCCGGTGTAATTGAGAAAGTGCCTCCGCCTAATTTTGATTTTACAAAAAATCCCTGGCCAACTTGTAAATAGTCTTGAACAAGACTTGCTGTTGGCGAACCTGATGCATGATTAATAATTTTATAAGCCGTTCCGTCCCAAATGTATAAAGCGGTATAGTTTGGGTCTAAAACACCAGAACTATTAATGCTTATTAAGTTATTTGTAGCATCGCCTTGGGTATTTGCAGCGATTGCACTTGTAAACGGATTGCTTAATAAATTCCAACCAAAATTAGTGCGTGTAAGAGCAATGTCAGAAATTGCAGCCGTATTTGGTGTTCCTGTTAAATCAACAGTACCGCTTGCGCTGCGTTTTGTTGCATATCCTTTTGCAAGAGTAAAGGCAGCATCAGGTGGTGTTGATGCATAATCTGTACTCCAGTTGTCGTCTCCTTCAATATAATGCTTCATTCCGGTTAGAGAATTTCCAGAAACAAATCCGGAATTGATAGTTTGTCCGCTTAAAGGCGAGCCAAGCATATGCCAAACTGCATCGGGCATATAGCGTTTATAGGTAAAAGTACCTGAGCCAGTATAATTTGCCATAATTAATGAACCGCTGTTTGAGGCGTCTGATTCTACAACAAAAGAACTACCTGCACTATTGGTAAATGTATTTCCAACAGTTACGCTTGCATCTGAACCCATAGTAACTCCGGAGGCATTATTAATGGTAAGATTGGAAAAAGTACGTGATGCAATTGTTTGAGCGGCACTGCCGTTAAATTCAACAGTACTGCCAGATGAGAGCGTGAGGCCGCCTGTATTGGTGAGGTTTCCGGCAATTGCTCCGGAAACACTTGTAGAACCCACTTTTAATGTTCCACCATCATTAACTGTAACTGCTCCATCTCCGCTAATAACATGAGTGCCTGACGTAAGAATTGAGCCATTACTAATGGTAAGTGTACCCAGTATTGATTTGTTGGCATTTAAGCTTACATTTGTTCCTGAAGTTTGAATGGTAACATTTTGAGGTACACCGTAACCAATAGATGATCCTGTGATCCACTCATTATAAACTCCATAACTGCCACCGGTATTGTAAATTAACGTTCCACTGCCACTGTAAATGGGCGAAAAATTATCAAAATATCCCCCTGAATTAATTATGACACTACCAGAAACTGTTAAATCGTTACCAGGTGCGTTGTTTCTTACACCTTTTGCGGTTTGAAATACACCTGTTACCGTTCTTGAAGTTTGAAGTTCTAAACCACCTGTATTTTGCACAGTTACATTAACAGGTCCATTTGAAGTTGGCCAAAAAACTCCACCGTTAAACCCATAAAACCCACTTGAGTTATTAAAAACCAATGTTCCGGCTGCACCATATACAAAGTCAGTTCCTGTTGCCCAACCACCTTCGTTGATTTGGAAGGTGCCGTTGATTGTTGTTGTGCCGTTATTTGTTAAAACAGCACCGGTAGCTAAAATACCCCCTGTATTCACAGTTGTAGTTGTACCTGCATTTCTTGTAATGCTTGATCCTATCGTAACTGTATGTCCAGAGGGAATGACAACATTCTCGGAAGTCAACGGTACAACTCCACCTACCCATGTACTTCCATCTGTCCAATTACCGGTAGAGATTGAGGGAATTGCATTTACTTTTACAATTACATTATCAAAAAAAGCAGTTTGTGCTGCCGAAGTTGAGCCTTGCCAATATCCTCCCATATAATCTAATGGGATAGAAGTGTATATATTGTCAATGATTGTACCCTGTGTAGTAAGGCTTCCACCTGTAGGATCAGCAAAACTAGAAGTTCCATCGTTGCGAAGAAATAACTCCCATTGGTTATTTGATGGGTCGAAAGTAACTTTACAACTAATATATTCCGCACCAAAATCAGTTAAACCAATAGTGTTACTGGTTATTATATTAGTAATTGTTCCTGATAACCCATTATTGAATTTTGCAAGTCTTATGGGATCTGTTGAACCTGATTGACCGTAAACAATGGCATATCCGTTTCCAGAATTATTGACATTTTGATTTGTTGTTGCCAAAATAAATGCGGCTCCATAACTTCCAGAAGTAAATCCTGCTGGATCTGTTCTACTCTGCCTAATATTAAAATACCATGTAACTATATCTGGATTATCACGCAATGTGGAACTGTAAGGAACCGAAAAGGTTGAAGTACTTACATTAGCAAAAACCCAACCATTAACGTTTGCTGTTGCTCCCACATCGTTTGTTAATTCAAGTTGTAATGGAGAGGAATTTCGTCTTGCACCCCAGTCCGTTCCACTCCTGTTAACATACCAAGAACTACTACTAATTTGACCAGTTGTTGTCCAGTTCGAACTTGTATTTGTACTGAAATCATCTGAAAAAACAGTCGTCTGCCCCACAACCCATCCCGAGCCAAAAAGCATAATAAGGCCAAAAAATATCAGCCTTAAAAAAAGTAAATTCTTCTTCATATTAGATAATTTTAATGTGTATAAATGATTGTTTGTGTATTGTGTTATTCGAATAACTACTGCAAGATAAATCAATTATTGTAATTCACAATATTTTGTTAACAAATATTTTTGTTTTTATGTAGAAATATAGGTATAAAAAGCTCATTTCAGTGTTTTATGAATTTTGAAAATGTTGGTTTAATTTTCAATATAATGTGTATAGTTATGATATACAGATGATAATGATTTATTTTTGTGTGGGCTTATTCTTTTTTGCCACCAACTCACTAAAACACCAAAATCCACTAAAAAAAATTAAAATAATAGGAAATATTACTCCTGATTTGGTGTGGTTTTGGAGAATTTGTGATTTGGTGGCAGAATAAGCATATTGTAATTTATAAATGGGTAGATTTAAGTAATTCCGAAAATTGTCTGTCGCAAATTAAAACCAAACATTCAAATCAAAAATACCGTTTCAAAACAACGCTAAGAATTTGTTAAAAGAAACCCAAGGATAATTATTTCTTATCTTTAGAGCTGAATTTTAAAATACTTAAGCATGAATATTAAACCTTTAGTTCTAAGTTTTATAATGTTGATAAGCGCTGTAAATGCATTTAATCAGGAAATATGGCCAACCAAATTGGGCGATTTAAGCATACATCCAATCCGGCATGCCAGTATGGTGTGGCAATGGAACGGCAAAACCATTTATATCGATCCGGTTGGCGATGCGTCTGATTATAAAGATTTCAAAGCTCCCGACATTGTTTTGATTTCGCACAGCCATGGCGACCATCTGAGTGCAAAAACGCTGGAAGGAATACAGGCTGAAAATGCAATTTTTGTAGTTCCTCAGGAAGTAGCTGATAAATTGGATGCAAAATTCAAATCGCAAATTGTTATTCTTGCCAATGGCGAAGAAAAAGAGATTTCGAATTTAAACGTGAAGGCTGTTCCGGCCTATAATTATCCAATCACCGAAAAACCGTTTCATGTGAAAGGTGTTGGAAATGGCTATGTTGTTTCTTTGGGCGGAAAACGGGTTTACCTCAGCGGTGATACCGGCAATATTCCTGAAATGGCGGATTTGAAAAAAATTGATCTGGCCTTTTTATGCATGAATCTTCCTTATACTATGGATGTTGACGATGCCGCAAAAGCAACTTTGAGTTTTAATCCCAAAATAGTTTATCCTTATCATTTTAGGAGTCAGGGCGGATTTAGCGATTTGGCAAAATTTAAGCAATTGGTGGCTCAGGGGAATAAAAAAATTGAAGTTCGCATTTTAGATTGGTATCCCGAGAAAAAATAAGGTGTACAAATTTCCCTTAATCTGTTTTATCAAGCAAATGCATTGGCAAATGTCGGGTAAATGTCGGGTAAATGAAGTTGTGTATTCGCTAAGTTTCAATCTAATTTAGCCAAAAAAGAAATCATGGAAAATATTGGGACTAAAATAAAAGAACTTCGGCTATTAAAAGGACTGACTCAGGAAGATTTGGCCGAAAAAACAGGATTGAGTGTTCGTACTATCCAACGAATAGAAAGCGGTGAAGTTGATCCAAGAACTTTTACATTAAATGCACTAGCAGAAGCGCTCGAAGTGGATATAAAAGAATTAATTGGCAATAAACTATCGCCTTCAAAGTCATTTTTAGACGATGATTATACCTGGGTAATTTTTCTTCATTTCAGTGGAATTTTCGTATTGGTTTTGCCGCCAATAATTATTTGGCTAATCAAGCGAAATCAAATTCCGGAATATGAACAACATTTTAAAGATGTGATAAATTTTCAGTTTTCAATGTTTATTTACCTGATGATATCTGTAATTCTGCTAATTATAATCATTGGATTGCCCATACTGATATTTTTGAGCTTGTTTAGTACAGTTGTAATCGTTTTGAATACCATTAAAGTAATGAATCGCGAAGTCTATCACTATCCTTTTTGCCTAAAAATTATCAAGTAGTTTTTGATTTTAATAGCGATATCAGTGATTCCAAACCATAAACCAAATGGACAAACGGAAATAAAAGCATTAGTACAGGAACCAATGCGCCGTTTTTCTTAATGGTTGATAATCCGAAAGTTTCCAAAACAATGGCAAGCAGATAAGTGCTCATTCCAATTAAGAAAACTAAAAAGAAT
>JAZDJM010000271.1:0-3643 GCA_043804305.1 Bacteroidota bacterium | reverse complement strand
CAGACCTATTTACTCCTCCTTATAGATTCCAATCACCATTTCGGAGTTTGAACTCAGCTTTCCGCGAAACATGCCTTCAGAATTAAAGGTCATAATAATATTGCCATTGGCATCTAGCCCGATTATTCCACCGCTTCCGCCAATTGGCAGGAGTTTATTCATGATTACCTCATTTGCGGCTTCTTCAATGGATAGGCCTTTGTATTTCATCAAAGCGGCAACATCGTAGGCCACAACATTCCGAATAAAAAATTCGCCATGACCTGTTGCGGAAATTCCGCATGTAGCATTATCGGCATAGGTTCCGGCACCAATTACGGGAACATCGCCCACTCGGCCATACATTTTCATAGTCATTCCACCTGTTGAAGTTCCGGCAGCTATATTTCCATTTTGATCAAGAGCAACACAACCTACAGTTCCGTGTTTATCGAGTTTATCTTTGGCTTTAATGAAACTGTCCCAACGATTTTGATCAAAAAAATACTCGGGTTTAACAATTTCAAGGCCTTGTTTTTCGGCAAATAGCTCAGCGCCTTCGCCGGTAAGCATTACGTGTTCCGATTTTTCCATAACGGCGCGAGCTGCCGAAATCGGGCTTTTTATGGTATGAACATTTACTACTGCACCTGCAGCATGAGTTTGTCCGTTCATAATTGCGGCATCCATTTCATTCTGTCCGCGTTCGTTAAATACTGAACCACGGCCTGCATTAAACAAGGGCGACTCTTCGAGCACATGAATTGTTTGCTCAACAGCATCCATGCTTGTTCCTCCATTTTTTAATATTTCAGACCCAATTAATAATGCCTCAGCAAGTTTTGCGCGATAAAGCGAATCTTTTTCAGGAGTCATCGACTCTTTTTTAATAGTTCCGGCACCACCATGAATTACAATTGCCCAGGCGGGTTTTTCGGGTGGCGTTGCAGTTTTTTCCTGTTGATTTGATGAACAAGAAAATAGAACCGCTGCAATTAAAATAATTGCAGTTGATAAAAATGGTTTGTTCATGTTTATGTTTTTTAAATAATGCTCTAAATTATAACTTTTTTCAGAATAGCGGTTGCTTTATCTGCTTTTACAATTTCAAGCTTGTACTTTCTGAAATCGGCCCAAGTCTCTGCTGGAAATTCGCCTGAATTTTGTTCAATCTTCCGAATATAAATTATTTTATTGCCTTCGGTAGATATTGACATGCTGTATTTTCCATAAATACTTTCAAGAATTGTTTCTTTTGGTAAACGGTCAATTTCATAATCTTTAGGAATTTGGAAGACTAAAGAATCAACATCGCTATAAGCCATACTAAGAAAAATATTTTTTTTTCTGATGGTATCCTTATCCGGTATGTAATTATGCTGATTCATCAGATTTAAAGGGATAAACAAGCGATTTCCGGTAACGCTGGCATATTTTGATGCCGTAAGTTCCAGATTTTCAATAATCACAGGCAAAATCTCCTTTTTATACTCATACGATAAACTGTTAATTGTAAATCCTGAAATAGAGATTGTTTTATACAAATATTCTTTGCGGTCTTTTTCGTCTTCGTTTATTTGTGCTCTGCGATTATTGTATTGAATGCCTGTATACTTGGTTTGAATATGTGCTTTAATGGAACCATCAGAATTAACAATCATATTTGCTGTTCGAATTTGAAGGTTATTCTCTTTTGGGTAGGCAGTTGTTTTTACCAATTTACTCTGATTCCCATCAATTACCAGCGCATATCTATCGTCTGTAAAATCTCCCAAATAGCCAAAAGCAATATTATCGGCAGTGCACTCAACCCAAGTCGTATCGGTTTCAAAAGGTACGCATAGTATTACATGATTAAATTGATTGGATGGAAATACCGGATCGAGATTTTTTTCTCCTTCACCAGCCTGAACTAATGAATAATACGAATTTATACCAACTGCCGAAAACAGGGCTTTGGTATAATTAGTAAGCGCTTTACAGTCGCCATATTTCAGCTGATCGGTTTCAATTGCATTATAAGGTTGCCATCCACCAATTCCATATTGTATGCTTATGTATCTTGTGTTTTCCTGCATCCAGGCGTAAATGATTTTTGCTTTTTCTTTTGGGTCTGAAATATCTTTAACCATGTTTTTTATCTTTTGAACCGTTTCGTCGTTTACCTTATCGCGGTCAGCATTTAAATCCGATATCCACTTTCCAAATTCAGCCCAGGAATCGGTCTTACCTGCAAATCCCTGAACCTGAAAGTTTTTTAATGGAAATGTTATAGAACTTAATTGAGCATCTTTTGCAAATGATTCAGGTTTAAATGCTTTGATATTCTGAATTTCCCAGGTCTGAGTTTGATTGCCCTCAGAATAAACGTAAAGTGCTGTATCTAAATTTTCTGCTTTTATTTTAAAGGCAACATTTCCTGAATTAATAAGGCTTAAGCTTGCTTTTTCAACAGCAATTTTTGAATTTGATTGTGGATACCAGGCTGGAAGTTGAAAAAAGCCACTGTATTTTTTTGAATAGGTGATAATAATTGTGTAGGGCGTTTCTTTTATCAGCGGCGTATAAACCTTTAACCGTGAATCGTCGTAGAAATTTGCCATTCCTGAAGTACCATAATCTTCCATATCCCGTAAACTTTTCTTTTCGAGTCTTTCTCCGGTTTTATCGAATATCTGAATTTCACCGGAAGTAATTTTGGAAAACACATCGTAGTACCATACCTGATTGGCAAATCTTTTTCCATCATTGTCTAAAATTGTCATGACCATCCAAACCTGCTGCTCTAAATCGTTTACTGATTTTAACAGGTATTCAACTTTATATTCTCGAACAATAGCCGAAGCATGCTCTTTCATGTTTTCAGGAATTTCGAGCCATTTTTCATTCATTTCTTTTTGAGCGAAAGAGAAAAATGATAGGCAAAGTAGAATAATAATTAAAAGTTTTTTCATTTTTTTTTGATTATTGATTACAATTAGGTAACTGGAAATTAAACCAGCCGGAATAAAATAAAGCTTTATTAATTTTAACGATTGCTTATAATTGTCTAATAACAATTTGCTCGTTTTCTTTAGCTACAACATTGTCAAAAAATGTTCGAATTTCTTCATAGCGATCAGCGATAAACATAGTCGAAGCAATATTGTATTTCATCATCATGCTTAATTTATTTCCTTCAACAGAATACATTACACTTAATAATAATGAGCGGTCGGGGGAGACTATTCTCACATTTTTAGGAATTTCATCAAATTCATAACCTTCCGGAAGTTGAATAATTACAGTATGTGCATAATTTCTGGGATATGTAAAATCGACCGGAAAAGTTCGTTTGTCTTTTTTAAACGGATTCTCTTTAAAATTAGGGAATAATATTGGTTTAAAAAGAATGATATCGTCCATTTCCTGTAAATAATCATCAGGCGAGGCGATATACTTTTTAATTACCGGCCTTGCTAAATCGTTGAGGTTTTCGAAACTAAAATCAGTGATATTAAATGCTTTATTATCTTCAATTGCTTCTTTGATATATTTTTCTTCTCCACCTGTTTTATCTATTGAATTTCTAAGGAAATAGGCTGCATAATCCGCATATTTTACTTGATATTCTGCCTTCACATTTCTATTTTCATCAAAAGAAAACTGTACAAATTCCGAAATA
>JAZDJM010000270.1:0-6177 GCA_043804305.1 Bacteroidota bacterium | reverse complement strand
TATTTTTGTAACTTGCCTACTTACAGAATGATTTTTTTTATCAATACCAATCAGGTTGTTAACAATTCGATGTTTATTTTTTTGTTTTTCCGGCTGGAATTTGTTTTTTTTAATGTGTAAATTCACCAAATAAATATTAACCGAAAATCAGGTTTGAAAAATTGTGAAATTAACAATTTAAGAATGGCACAAAACTTACATAGGCTTATAGTGGTGCTTGGACTTACACTTTCATCGGTTCTGCTTTTTGCTCAATCAGATAATTCAAACAATAATTCCGGTTCAGGAAATAATGAGTCTGGCAATGGCATAATTAAAAACTGGTATGTAGGTGTTAATGGTGGTGGAACAATTATGTTGGCCACATTAAGAGAAAAACCATTCAGTTGGGCTGCCGGTGGAGTATTTGGTAAGCAATTGAACAGAAAACTGGGTATTCAGGCCAGCTTTTTGTTGGGTCAATTACATGCTGAGGGATTGTGGGGCGATCAGCCTTTTTCTTCAAATGTTAATTTCAAAGACATGTCGTTAATCATTAAATTAAATCTGAATGATTTTATTTTTGATGATTCTCCAAGATTAATAAGAGAATTTTACCTTATGGGTGGCGGCGGACTAACCTTATTCAACACTAAAGTTATTAACAGAACTGATAATTCATTTGTAACCGGAAAAGGTTGGGATGAAACCGGAACAATAAAAACTGGAGATTTAATGACACCTTTTGTACCTTTGGGGATCGGTATGTCATATAATTTATCAAAAACAGGGCAGTATTTTCTAACATCTGAATTTACTTACCGTTATTCGCAGGATAACAATATGGATGGAGGTTTAACAGTACCTTCACATCCGGTTCATTATGTTTATACTTCATTGGGTTTTGTTTACATAATTGGAAAACCAAGCTTTTCAACACAGGAAATCACCTCCGATTTAATCGTAAATAAGGTTCGAAATTCGGTAGTCGGTCAGGTTAGAAACGAAATGGACTCGAAAATAAAAGAAGAGTTGAAACCGATTCTGACTGAACTTGAAAATCATTCAAAACGCATTGACGAAAATAAAGTTGCCATTGATTATGTTAAATCGGATGTTGAGTCCAGAATAAATGCTATCAATTCATCGTTTATAGGTGGTACCGCAACTTCAAGGCAAGCCGACGGAAGTATGCAAACAACAGCAATAAATCAAATGGCAAATGGTTCAATACCAACGCTTACGAGTATTTACTTTGCATTCAATTCGGTGTATATTACGCCCGATATGCAAAGAGAATTAGCGGTTATTGCAAAAATATTAAAGAAAAATAAAGCATTAAAATGCGAAGTAGCAGGTAATGCCAGTAATATTGGAAGCCCCGAGTACAATTTAATACTTGGCACAAAAAGAGCTGAAGCAGTTGTGGCACTTTTGGTTGATGAATTCGGAATCGATAAAAGTCGCTTAACTGTTAGGTCAAACGGATTAGCAGATCCTTTGGCAAAGACATTGCATAACATCAACCGCAGGGTTGACATGCAATTATTTTGGTAATTTTTACTAGTTAGATGAGGTGGTCGGATAAAATTCGGCCACCTTAATTTTATTGGAATACCATCGTTTCCTGAGCAGTGGTTTTTTCGCAGTAATGGCAGTATAATTTCAGTAATCCTTTATCATCGGTAAACACCTTAAATTTTGTAACAACTGCCTGGTGGTTTGTAATACATTTTGGATTAAAACACTTTACAAAAGCCTGAACTTCACTCGGGATATCAAGTTTGTATTTGTTGATAACCTTATAATCTTTGATTACAATTAATGTAGCCGTTGGTGCAACAAGGGCAATTTTGTTTATTTCTTCCCTGCTAAAGTAGCGGTCGCGAATTTTTATAATTCCTTTACTGCCATATTTTTGGCTGCTCATATTCGTTCCGAAATAAACCTGATTCTGGCTAGTATCCAGTTTTAAAATCCGAATTGCCAAAAATAATTTATTTGAGGGGATATGATCGATAACAGTGCCATTCTCAAGCGCTGATACTTTTAGTTCTTTTTGTACTTTGTTTTCCATTTTTTCAATCTTATTCAATTAATCTAATCCTTATTTTAATCCTAATATGGATGCAAGAATCGCTTCTCTTACATAAACTCCATTAAGCGCCTGTTCAAAATAATAGGCTTTTGGGTTTTGGTCAACAGCCTCTTCAATCTCATTAACTCGTGGTAATGGATGCAAAACGCGCATATTCGATTTGGAGTTTTCCAGCATTTCGTTTTTAAGAATATAGGAGTTTTTAACACGCTCGTATTCCATCGGATCGGCAAAACGTTCTCTTTGAATTCGTGTCATGTACAAAATGTCCACTTTATCCATAATATCTTCAATAGCGGTGTATTGATGATAATTGAGGCCAGCATCTTTTATATACTTCTTTACAACGCTGGGCAGTTTTAATTCTTCGGGCGATACCAAATGAAAAGTTGCATTAAACTGACTGAGGGCAATAACCAGTGAGTGAACTGTTCTGCCGTATTTTAAATCGCCTACAAAAGCAATGTTAATGTTTTCTAAAGTTCCTTGCGTTTTTCGAATAGAATACAAATCGAGTAAACACTGTGTAGGATGTTGATTTGCTCCATCGCCTGCATTGATTATTGGCACACTCGACACTTCACTTGCCCAGCGGGCACTTCCATCGAGCGGATGGCGCATAACGATTAAATCGGAATAATTGGCCACGGTTTTTATCGTATCCATTAAGGTTTCGCCTTTTGAAACGCTCGAGCTCGAAGCATCTGTAAAGCCAATTATTTTTCCGCCCAATTGAGATATTGCACTCTCAAAACTTAATCGAGTACGGGTGGATGGTTCAAAAAATAATGTGGCAATTACATGATTTTCTAAAATTTTTTGTCTTGGATTTTTTTCAAAATCTTCTGCAATATCCAGAATTTTTAAATATTCTTCTTTGCTGAAATCATTGATTGAGATTAAACTTCGATTCTTCATACGGTTTTATATTTCTGGTTTTATTTCAAAAAAAATGGCGACTGATTAGCCGCCAATTTTACTTATTTTTTTAAATTAAATTTTCTAACGAAATCATCAAGAATGCCGGTTAAATTGGGCTGTCCAATTTCCTGCAAATCATAGGAAACTCTTGCTGTAGGTTTCTTTATGTTAATTTCTCTTTGTAAATCGATTGGAGTTCCAATAATCACAGTGTCGCAATCGGTATTGTTAACTGTGGTTTCAAGGTCTTTGAGTTGCTGTGCGCTATATCCCATTGCTGGCAACAAAACACCTATATTTGGATAAATTTTAAAAGTTTCTGCTAATTTGCCTACGGTATACGGACGCGGATCAATTAATTCTTTTGCTCCAAACTTCATTGCGGCAACTGTACCTGCTCCAATTTTCATTTCGCCATGGGTTAATGTTGGCCCATCTTCAATAACCAATACGCGCTTGCCTTTTATGTTTTCAGGCTTATCAACCGTTAAAGGCGATGCCGCATCAACAACAATTGCTTTTGGGGCAATTTTTGCAATATTTTCGCGTACTATTTGAATGTTTTCCGGTGAGGCAGAATCCATTTTATTAATAATGGCAACGTCGGCCATGCGTAAAGTAACTTCACCCGGATAATAGCTCAATTCATGCCCCGGGCGATGAGGATCAACTACGGTAATATTTAAATCTGGTTTGTAAAAAGGAAAATCGTTATTTCCTCCATCCCAAAGAATAACATCACATCCATTTGGATCATTTTCTGCTGCCCTTACTATGGCCTCATAGTCAACGCCGGCATAAATTACATTGCCACGAACCACATGAGGTTCATATTCTTCCATTTCTTCAATTGTGCATTTATGCTTGTTCAAATCGTCGATGGTAGCAAAGCGCTGTACTTTTTGCGCTACTAAATTTCCATAGGGCATTGGATGCCGAACGGCAACAACTTTTAAACCTTTTTCCATTAGAAGCTCGATAACACGGCGCGAAGTCTGACTTTTTCCACAACCTGTTCGAACTGCTCCAACAGCAATAACAGGTTTTGTGCTTTTTACCATGGTATCTTTTGGGCCGATTAATACAAAATTAGCGCCGGCTGCATTAACACGGGCGCTCATGGCCATAACAAAAGAATAGGGGACATCACTATAAGAAAAAACACAATAATCAACATTAAGGTCGACAATTAGTTTTTCTAATTCACTTTCTGCAAATATTGGGATTCCATTTGGATATAAATCGCCTGCCAATTCTGCAGGATATTTACGGCCGTCAATATCAGGAATTTGTGCTGCTGTAAATGCAACCACTTTGTAATTTTGATTGCTGCGGTAAAAGGTGTTGAAATTGTGAAAATCCCTTCCTGCCGCTCCAATAATTAATACATTTTTAGTCATCTGTATATGTTTTGTTAATTGAGTTTCAGATGTATGAGTCTATAAAATCCTTCTCCATTTCGTAATGAATTCAGTTTTTTAGGAACTTGTATTACTTTTTAGGGTTATTGGTTCATGCAAAGTTATAGGTTTTACTGAGAGCGGCAAATAAATTTTAGAAATATTCGAAAACAAAAAAAGGCTGACGAAATTATCATCAGCCTTTAAGTATAGATAGCTTTTATGCTTACATTTCGAAATCGTTCATATCTTCTCCGTTTTCCTGATTGGTTTGCTTTCTTTCACGCATTTTATCAGAAAGTTTTCCAAAACGGTAACTAAGGCTTAATTGCAGCATTCGTGTAAGCGGGTTACGTTCGGTTATTAATGTATAATTGGAACCATAAGCTTCGTATGCAAATCCGCGGGTATTAAAAATATCACGGACTCTTATATTTAAGCTTGCTTTCTTCTTTAGAAAATCTTGTTTTAAACCGGCATCAACAGCCCAACGTGCGGCAATGTTTCCTTGAGGCATTACACGTGGTGCATCATAACTTCCTGAAAGCTGAGCCGTTAAATTTGTACCGATTCTGAAATTATTGCTTGCTTTAAAGTTCCAGGTAAAACCTGCATTAGAAAGTTCCGGGCTTTCACCGCTTGTATAGCTTAATTGATAGAAATTAAAACCTGCATTCATACTCCACCATTTATAAAACTGGCCTGAATAGGTCACTTCACCACCATAAGATTCGCGCGAACCGATATTTTGATAGGTTATTGTGGAAACTCCAAAATCGTCCAGAATGTTTACATTTTCGATAACATCAGTAACGTACCTATA
Organism: Bacteroidota bacterium; assembly: GCA_043804305.1. GTDB lineage: Bacteria > Bacteroidota > Bacteroidia > Bacteroidales > UBA12170 > UBA12170. The sequence continues at coordinate 956 of JAZDJM010000270.1, read as the reverse complement.
ATAAATGGTACCGTTTAGCATTGATTTATTGATATATCGTGTATATCCAAATTCAATGGCATTTACAAATTCCGGATCTAGGTTTGGATTTCCAATTCTAATATTGTATGGGTCTGCCTGATTTCCAAACGGATTCATTTGTCTGGAATTTGGCCTGTTAATTCGTCGGCTGTAATTGATATTTAGCTCATTATTTTTATTCAGTTTATGCATAACAAAAACACTTGGATAAATACTGAAATAATTTCTAGGATAAACCTGACTGGTCGTTACCAGTTCAGAATTTATATCGGCATATTCTGCTCTTAATCCGGTTTGATAGCTGAACTTTCCAAATTGCCCGCCATATTGCCCGTAGACGGCATGTACATTTTCTTTATAAATAAAATTATTCGTTAAAGCCGGATCTGAAATAATTTGATTATTGGCGTCCAATAAACCGGCAATATAATCATTTCCACTGGTCCTGAGCGTAGTTTTTGCTCCTAATTCCAATTTGCTTTTTTCAAAAGGTTTTACATAATCCAAGCGAAAAGTGCTTACATTACTTTCAGATAAGGTGTTCTGTGCCAAATCATAAGGAGTAAATCCGTTTGGATAGATCAGTAAATCAAGAGCGGTACTAACCCGGTTTTGATTCATCTCCGAATCGTAATTAGAATAAGCAATTTCTGCTTCCAAAAAATGGTCTTTTGAAGTATAGGTTTTTCGGAAGTTAGTATTTAAGTCGTAATTAAGGCCATTATTTTCGCTCGATGAAACATTTTTGTAATTATCAAACAGAACATAGGGCTCAAAATAGTTTTTGTAAATGCTAGTCTGATTCATCTCCATATTTCGGGTACTTGCCCTTCCTCCAATACTCAATACACTTGTTGTATTTATAAAGTAATCTGCATTTAAAGAGAAACTATGATTACCGCCAAAACGATCGCTTTCATTTACGTCGTCATAAT
>JAZDJM010000269.1:0-6500 GCA_043804305.1 Bacteroidota bacterium | reverse complement strand
CAGTGCATTTGCCGAAGAGGCACAGGCCGAAACGGTTGCAAAATTTGGTCCTCTATAACCGTTTCGTATTGAAATATGACCGGCTGTAATATCAGCAATCATTTTCGGAATAAAAAAAGGATTAAAGCGCGGAGTTCCATCGCCTTTAGCAAAATCTGAAATTTCTTTTAAGAAAGTTTCCAAACCACCAATTCCCGAGGCCCAAATAACGCCAATCCTGTCCTTATCAATACTTTCTGAATCTAATGCAGCATCTATAATAGCATCCTGAGCGGCAACCAGTCCGTATTGGGCATATAAATCGTATTTGCGTAATTCTTTACGGTCGAAATGATTAAGTCCGTCGAATCCTTTTACTTCACAGGCAAATTTTGTCTTAAAAAGCGTGGTGTCGAATTTGGTAATGAGTTCAGCACCGGAAACTCCATTAAGTAAGTTGTTCCAGAGTTCTGAAACAGAGTTACCTAATGGAGTTATGGTACCGAGACCAGTAACAACTACTCGTCGTAATTTCATAAAATGAAAAAATTATTGAGCGTGTTCTTCGATATAAGCGATAGCTTCACCTACAGTTTGAATGTTCTCTGCTTGATCATCAGGAATGCTCATGTTAAATTCTTTTTCGAATTCCATGATTAATTCAACTGTATCCAAAGAATCAGCACCTAAATCATTTGTGAAACTTGCTTCAGGTGTAACTTCACTTGGGTCTACCCCTAATTTATCAACAATAATGTCAATAATTTTAGCTTTTTTATCAGACATGTTTTTTCTCCTTTTTTATTTAACAAGGTGCAAAGAAAAATATTTAGCAGATACAAAGCAAAAAAAAATCGTTATTTATTGTGAAAATATAATTTAAATGAATGATAATCAATAAGTAATAGCATTCGAATTTTCGACTAAAAAATTCGATAAATAGTCAAAACAGTCTTTTTTTTCAATTTTGGAGGGCTTAAAGTGATTATAATTAAACTCAGTTTTTGTTAAAATCGCCTTATTAAGCGTAATTTTGCGTTAAAAACTATCAAATGTTCAATAATACAGATATCAAAATTGCTGTTTTTGCTTCAGGCAATGGAAGCAATGCCGAAAATATTATTCGATATTTTAAGGGAAAGGACTCAGTTTCTGTTGAATTGATAGTCTGTAATAATCCGAATGCTTATGTTTTGGAAAGAGCAAAAAAGCTAAAAGTTGACCAAAAAGTGATTGATCGCAGTGATTTTAAAAACAGCATCAGTTTTATCAACTATTTAAAAGAAAAAAAGATTGATTGGATTGTATTGGCCGGTTTTCTTTGGCTAATTCCTGCAGATTTGGTCAATGCCTTTCCGAACCGCATTATGAATATTCATCCTGCATTATTGCCAAAATATGGAGGAAAAGGAATGTTTGGCGAAAATGTACATCGGGCTGTTTCGGCGTCTGGTGATACAGAAACGGGTATTAGCATCCATTTTGTCAACGCGGCCTACGATGAAGGAAACATTATTTTTAAAAAAACGGTTGAAATTGAAGCCGGCGAAAATCCGGAAAGCATTGCTGAAAAAGTACATGCACTGGAATATGCTTATTTCCCAAAAATAATTGAAGAGGTAATTAGCTCATTATCTCATTAGCACATTACCGCATCAATCCTCAAACATCATTGAATACAATCTTTCAATATCCTGCGAAAGTTCAGATATTGAAACATATTTGCTTTTTCTGAAATATTCTTTTCTGTCGAAAAACACCAAAAGAGTGGGGTTTGAATATACTCCAAATTCAGCACTTATTTCGGCATGTTTTTCGGAATTGATAAAATAAAGCGACATTTTTGGGTAATCCGTTTCAAGAAGGTCTTTTACTTTTGGCCTCAAACTTTTGCATGGGGCGCAATTATCACTGTAAAAATAGACGATTAAACCTGCGTCATTGCCGATTAACTCATTTATCTCTGAAAGTGATTCTATTTCTTTTTCCATTTTTTGGTTTTTTGCGCTGCAAATTTATTAATATTTTGAGAGCCTGTTTTATAAAAAATTTTGACAAATCTAAAGAATAGCGATTTTGCATGGCATTGCCTGAAGTATTTGAGATTAAAAATAAATGACTTTAAATTTGTTTTGCGAAAACAAAAATAAGAACTTAGACCCCAAATTTTCAGTAAATGCTTCAATATTTAGTTAAGGATTTGGGCCAGATTAAATGGTTGTGGTTTGATAAAACAAATACGTATCTGCAAATGGACAATGGTGTTTATCAGGTTTTTAAAAAAATATCAAAGAAGGAAAGCGCTGAAGATATTATAAGCTGGTGTGTGCGAACCTTTAATCTTTCAAAAATTGAGGCACAAGATGCAGTAAATGAAATTTTAAAACTTATTGAAAATCAGAACGATTATCGGAAAAATGAAAAAACAATTGCAACAGAAAATGTAATCTTAACAAAAAAAGCTTATTACGGTTCTAAGTATTATTCATTTCATTCGTCAGTGTTTAGTTTTCATTTTGGTGATGCCAATATTGAGAATTTATTTCATCCTTTATTTGCTCATCTGGAAATTGCATCGTTAGAAGTAACGGACAAAGATTTTTTTCTAATTTTTCAAAGAGGAAATTACCTATTAAAAGTTCAGGATAAGATTATTGGAGTATGGCCTAAAGAAGAGGAACATTTGTTTAAAGGCAGAGTTTTTATGGAGATTCTAAACTATGTATATTCTAAAAATGAAAAGGAATGGCTGGGCGTATTGCATGCTTCGGCCATTGGAAATGAAGAAAACTGCGTACTTTTTCTGGGCGATTCCGGTAGCGGAAAAAGCACCGCATCAGCCATTGCCATGGCGAGCGGATTGTCATTGATTGCCGACGATTTTGTTCCTGTAGATATAAACGGGAAGGTGCTCACATTTCCTGCCGCCATCTCTGTAAAAAAGAAAGCGCTTGCCTATTTGAGTGTGAGATTTCCGGAGCTTTTAAAAGCCAAGGAATATGAACTTAAGTTTATGAATAAAACAGTACGTTATCTTTCACCTAAAACGCTAACGAACAATCTGCCAAAAACCATAAAAGCTTTGATTTTTATTAAATACACCAAAGAGGTTGAATTTAGTATTGAAAAATTGGACATTAATTTGGCTTTCCAGTATTTGGTAGTTGATTCATGGCTCTCTCCGGAAGAAGAAAACGCAAGTTTTTTTATGGATTGGATTTCCGCATTACCTGCCTATCGAGTGTATTATTCGAATAATGAAAAAATGCTGGAAAGTGTAAATATAATTCTGAACAATGAATCCTAAAGAAACGCTTTGGTTTGTTGGCAAGTGTTTATCGCTGTCAAATAATCCCGAAAAAACAACTTCTATTCGTAAATTGATTCAATCCGGAAAACTGAATTGGAATTCTTTGGTCTATCAGAGCAGCAATCAATTGATGATACCTGCCCTTTATTTGAATTTGCACCGAAATAACCTTTTAAATGAGTTGCCTGCCGATTTATCCTCCTATTTTAAAGAGATTACTGATTTGAACCGTGAACGCAACCAAAGTATTCTTAATCAAATTAATAGACTCACCAAACAGCTTAATGAGAACCAGCTTAAACCCGTTTTTTTAAAAGGAACTGCCCATTTAATTGATGGCCTGTATGAAGATATTGGAGAACGAATGATTGGTGATATTGATTTTATCTTACAGGAAAATGAGGCCTATAAAGCCTATCAAATATTGATTGAAAATGGCTATGTTTCAACAAACGATTACGCCAAAGCCGAAATAGGGGAAGGAAAACATTTTCCGCGAATTATCCACAAAAATGAAATTGCAGCGGTTGAGGTACATGGTAAATTGCTTAAAGGAAATTATCACAAACTTTTAAATTGGGATACAGTAAAAGATAATGTTAGAGCATGTTCTTCCTTAAATGGCGCTTATGTTTTGGCTGATTCAGATTTGATTTTGCACAATATTTTTAATGCCCAACTCAACGATGACGGACATGCCAAATTAAGAACCTTTTTACGCCAATCCTACGATATGATGCTATTATCGAAAAGAAAAGATCCTTTGATAATTGGTAAAATGTATGGTAAAAAATTTAATCAAATTAATGCTTATCTGGCACATTCGGCTGATTTATTGGATTATCCTGAAACCTTAAAATTCGAAAATAATCGAAGAGTAAAACTTCATTTATGGAAAATAGATTTTATTTGGAGGTTTCCTCAATTAGCAAAAGCTGGTCGAATGACTTTTTACATTTTTTGGCGGATTTACCGATATTTCAAAACTTTTATTCTCTTTTTCTTTGATACTAAAACTCGAAAAAGAGTTGTTAGAAGTCTGTCCAATAAATCGTACTATATAGCACATTTTCAGCAATATAAAGCTTGGTCTTAGTTCAGAAGTTCAGAGGTTTTCGACCACTCAACCACTCAACTTTTCAACCTTTTAACCTTTCAACCTCTCAACAAATTCCACCAAATCCGATTGCAAAATGGAAGCCAGTTCATCAAAATTTTCTTCACGGGTTTCTGTAAATAAAAATCCAAAAAGTGGGTAATTCTTAAAATCAAATTCGCGCAATTCCAAAGGTTTTTCAAATTGGCGTTTCAACTTTTCGTAATCAAATTGCTTAATTTCAGCGCCATCAATTTTTGTTGAATTATCCAAAACAATGAGACTGAATAATTTCCCGGCCTTATCTTTTAAAATTTCTTCCCATTTGGGTTTATAATTATCAAAAAAAGCAGCATAGGGATTAAAGCCCCATGCATAGGGCGTAAGATCGGCAGTGGTGCAAAATCCACCAAAGCGAAGCGGATTTACTTCAATAGGGATAATGTCTCCTGCTTCATTAACCCGGACTTCCACGTGTAAAGGAAAATTTTTCAATCCGGCCAAATTGCCTATCGATGTTAAGAAATCGGTAAACGGGTTTAAATAAGTTTCCATTATTGTTTTGGAAGTAAGATAAACCCGATCGCTAACATCCTCTGATGAAGCGAATTCGTGTTTTAAAATAGTTAAAATGGTTGGTATTCCGTGCTCATCGTAATAGGCATCAAAAGCAAATTCTACACCCGAAATATATCCTTCGATAATCAACTCTGTGCTATCCAAAACAGCCGCAGGAAATAATTTTGCAGCAATTTCAATTTCTTTTTTGAGTTTTTGTTTTACACTTGGCCATTCGGAATGGTTTTGCACCGGAAAAACTGCAAGGCTAAAAAAACCGACAGCAGGTTTTATGACAAAAGATTTTGGTAATTCGTTTAAATCAATCTTGTCTAAGTCACTAGGTTTTACGGCCAGAAAAAAAACTTCAGGAAACATATTTTGTGTTAATTTCCGAAAAGCAATTTTATCTTTAAACAGCTTTATTTTATCCGGTAAATGGGTGTCAGACAAATTGTTAACAATCCAATGAATCGCATTTTCGGAATTTGTATATATTCGGGCATTTGGGTTAGATTGATAATAATCGATAGCTTCTTCTTCTGAATAAAAAACAGTTGTGGAGTTTAAATTGAGCGTTTGACTGAATTCAGTTTTTAAAACAGGAAATTGAAATTTTGTGGCTGTTTCTTTTAAATAGTCCGAAACATATGGTTTGTCGAGGATCAACATAGCTTTAATCGTGGTTTTTATTTTCGAATGCAAAAGAACAAAAAACATGCTTTTATTTGCATTAATTTAAAAAAATTAAATTTGTTTATTCTTATAAACTCAAACAATTCATGCGAAAACTTATTTTTTTAGTTCTGATTTTTATTTTTTCTGCCTGTTCTTCAAATTATTCTGATTCAAATCAGTTGGTTGAGGCAAAAAATGGGATGGTTGCTTCGGCACATCCGCTGGCTTCCGAGGTGGGTGCTGAAATTCTTAAACAAGGCGGCAATGCTTTCGACGCAGCTATTGCGGTGCAATATGCTCTTGCTGTTGTCTATCCACGTGCAGGAAATATTGCTGGTGGAGGATTTGCTGTTTATCGCAAGGCGAATGGTGAAACAGGAAGTCTCGATTTTCGTGAAAAAGCGCCTATTTCTGCTTCAAGAGATATGTATTTAGATGACAATCAAAATGTTATTAATGATCTTTCTTCCTTTGGTGTTCTTTCTGTGGGCGTACCAGGAAGTGTTGACGGGATGTTTGAATTGCATAAAAAACTTGGCTCTTTGCCTTTTGAGCTTCTTATTCAGCCGGCTATCGATTTAGCTGAAAAAGGATTTTTATTAACTAGGAGAGAAGCAGATAAATTAAACGATTATCAAAAAGACTTTTTGCTTGCCAATGATAGTTCCACCTATTTTTTTAAGCTAAATAATTGGAAAGAAGGTGATAAAATTTTTCTTCCTGAATTGGCAAAAACTTTGGAACTAATTAGAGATTTTGGCCGTGATGGTTTTTATAAAGGAAGTGTGGCTGAGTTTATGCTCGAAGAAATTGAAAAACAGAACGGAATGATTACGCAGGCTGATTTGGATAAATACCAATCGGTTTGGCGAAATCCGG
>JAZDJM010000268.1:0-3928 GCA_043804305.1 Bacteroidota bacterium | reverse complement strand
GCACCTAATCGAAACCTTAGGTTCATGCATGGCTTTTTGCTTCGATACTGAAACAACCGGGCTTGATCCGAATATCGACGAATTAGTCGGCCTTTCTTTTTCATTCGGTTATCATACAGCGTATTATGTTCCGCTGCCTATAAAATATTCGGAGGCTAAAAATATATTGCTTGAATTTAAAGCGGTTTTTGAAAATACGGAAATCGGCAAAATTGGGCATAATTTAAAATTCGATATTGCATTTCTGAAAAGCTATGAAGTTGAAGTTAAGGGCCGTTTGTTTGACACCATGATTGCACACTATTTGCTTCAACCCGATATGCGCCACGGAATGGATATATTGGCCGAAAATTATCTCCAATACAAACCATTGCCCATCGAAGAATTAATAGGAAAAAAAGGCAAATCCCAAAAAAGTATGCGCAATGTGCCAATGGAACTGCTAAAAGAATACGCAAGCGAAGATGCCGATATTACCCTGCAGTTAAAAAGTGTCTTTGAACCCCAATTGCATGAACACGGGCTGCTCGATTTATTCAACCAAATTGAATTGCCGCTGATTCCTGTATTGGCTTCTATGGAAAAAGAAGGCGTCAATCTTGATTCTGAAGCTTTAAATATTTATTCAGCTGAACTCGAACAGGAAATCATCAAATTAAATGATGAAATTCAAAAAATGGCTGGTTTCGAATTTAACGTTTCATCGCCAAAACAATTGGGTGAAGTGCTTTTTGTGAGGATGAAAATTGTTGAAAATGCAAAAAAAACCAAAACCGGACAATATTCAACGGGCGAAGATGTTTTAGCTAAACTGGAGAATAAACACCCGATAATCAGAGCAATACTCGATTATCGTTCATTAACCAAACTAAAATCAACCTACGTTGATACTTTGCCATTATTGGTAAATCCACGAACAAAAAGAATACATACCAGTTATAATCAAACTGTTGCAGCAACCGGACGATTAAGTTCAACAAATCCTAATCTGCAAAACATTCCAATCAAAACAGAAAAAGGCCGCGAAATCAGAAAAGCATTTGTGCCTCGTAATGCTGATTATTTACTAATGGCTGCGGATTATTCGCAAATTGAATTACGTATTATTGCTAGTTTAAGCGGTGATGCAGCTATGATTCAGGCATTTAAAGATGGTATTGACATCCATACAGCCACGGCTTCAAAGGTTTACGGAATTCCGATACAAGAAGTGGATGCAGCAATGCGCCGAAATGCCAAAGGCGTAAATTTTGGAATTATCTACGGTATTTCTGCTTTTGGATTGTCTGAAAACTTAGGTATTTCACGCAAAGATGCCGCCGAGATTATTGAAAATTATTTCTCCAATTATCCATCGGTAAAGGCCTATATGGATAAAAGTATTGCTTTTGCCAGAAAACACGGATATGTTGAAACCATCAAAGGCCGAAGACGATATTTAAGTGATATCAATTCTGCCAATTCGATTGTACGTGGTTTTGCAGAGCGAAATGCAATCAATGCTCCTATTCAGGGCTCCTCTGCCGATATGATAAAAGTAGCTATGATAAATATTCATCAGCAAATGCAAGAGAAAAATATGCGTTCAAAAATGATTTTGCAGGTTCACGATGAATTGGTTTTTGATGCACATCGCGATGAAATTGAAGAACTTAAAATTATGGTTGAAAAGGAAATGCGCGAAGCAGTTTCATTAGATGTACCTATTGTGGTTGATATAAATATTGGCGAAAACTGGCTCGAAGCTCATTAGTAATGCTTAACGAAAAAGCACTCCGCTGGTCGATAAATATTGCTGCATTTGTGGTTTTGATGGATTTATCAGCCGTAAATGTAGCGCTTCCCGAAATGCGTTCCTATTTTCAGTTAAGCGTTTCTATTATTTCTTTGGTTTTAATGCTTTCGATGCTAACAGCCACAAGTTCAGCATTGTTTATGGGGAAAATTAGTCAGATGGTTTCCCCTCAAAAAATGTTGATTCTTGCTTTTTCAGCTTTCGGAATCACAACTTTTTTGAGTGGTTTAATCAGGGATTTTACGGTCTTGCTGATTTTCCGTTTTTTTCAGGGTTTTGCCGAAGCAGCTTTGTATATAATTGGCCCGGCTTTGATTAAACGTTATATCAGCCCCGAAAAACAAGCAACCGCTTATGGCCAATGGATGATGAGTACAGGAATTGGTATTAGCATCGGGCCATTGGTGGGTGGTTATTTGGTAAGTTTGTATTCGTGGCCTGTCGTTTTTTTTATAAATATTCTACCGGTTTTAGTGGGCTTATGGTTTAGTTTTAGAATTTATATTCAGATTTTTATATCAAATAAAGAAAAGTTCGACTTTTATGGAGCCATTTTGAGTTTTGCATTTTTGGCTTGTCTCATTGCAGGTATAAATCTCGGAAAGCATATCGGCTGGAATTCTGCACAGTTTTTTTTTATTGCTTCTTTGCTTTTTTTTCTGGCTTTTCTATACCGGGAAAACAAATTTGCTTTTCCTGTCTTGGCATTGAAATTGTTCAGGTTTCGCAATTTTTGGCTGGCAAGTCTTGGTTTTTTAATTTTTTTCGTGGTAAATGTTGGTTCCCGCTTTTTACAACCTTTTTATTTTGAAGAAGGCCGTGGTTTTGACACTGAATATTCAGGAGTACTTTTGGCTATCTCACCGGCAATTATGGCTTTAATATCGCCTTTTACAGCTTTCTTACAGCAAAGATTTGGAACGAAAACACTTGTGGTTCTTGGAAATTTATTTCTTTTCGCTTCTGTGCTTATGTTTAGCTTTTGGGATTCGGAAAGCAGTTTCTCTCATTTAATTATATCGATGATAGTTCTCGGTGCTGGTATGGGATTCTTTTATTCGGCAGCCACAACCATTGGCATGCAATCCTTGCCCATAAACAATTTTGGAATGGGCTCATCCGTAATTGCTTCATCGAAAAGTATGGGGAAATTAATTGGTGTTTTGCTGTTTGCCCTTTTATTCAGCTCCTTTTTTCAAAATATGCATGCTGATGTTGATATTGCCCTTGAAGCAAAAACAATATTCGCCATTCAAAAAGTCTTTGTTTTTGCAACAATTATTTCATTTTTCAGTTTGCTTCTCTCTTTTTTCTTTAAAACTGAAAATCGAAAATAATTTTTCTTTTTTAGATAGATGAAAAAGCCATGACTGAAGAATCGCCAAACGGAATGATCATTATCTTTTTGGCTATTCTCCTGAAAAATCGGGACAGGCAATCTGACAAACGAGTTTACGAGATCGGCGAAGCCAATTAAAAAACAAATATCAACATATAAAAATCCGATAATTTAAAATTTTGTATCCTACAAAATCTGTTATGTCGATCCTTTGAAAAGCCAATTAGAAAGCGTAATTTTATCAAAAATTTTGTACAAATCATGAATAGATTAACGCTGCCTTTTACCAATGAAATCCCACAATTAAGTACAAGCAATTTTATTTCCTGGCACAATGTAGATTATAGTGGCAATTTAAGCTTATACGCGCTTTTTAACTTTACTCAGGAAACAGCCTGGAAACATGCAGAGCAATTGGGATTTGGTTTTAAAGAATTAGGCAATAAAAATTTAGCTTGGGTTTTATTTGGGATGCGCCTTAAAATACTTCATCAGTTGCCTAAATGGCAGGAAAGTCTGATCATTCAAACTCAACCTAAAGGAATTAGCGGAATGTTTGCCAACCGTGACTACAGAATGCTTGATTCAAATAATCAATTAATAGCAATCGGTTCGTCGAATTGGGTGGTTATTGAAACCGAAACGCGGCGCCCGCAACGCCTCGATCAGGCTTTTGAATCTTTGCAATTTGTAAAAAATCCCGATAATTTAGTTTCCAGGCTTAAACCTGATGGTGAATTTCCATTTCTAATGAATACCTATTCGGTAAAAACCAGCGATATTGATTATTACGG
>JAZDJM010000267.1:0-2096 GCA_043804305.1 Bacteroidota bacterium | reverse complement strand
GATTTATACTGGCTTTTGATCGAATTAATTTCACCGTCGAGGATTTTTTTTGATTTGTTGATCAAGGCTATATGGTCGCAAAGTTCTTCAACCGATTCCATATTATGCGTTGAAAAGATAATGGTTGCACCTTCATCTCTGAGATTTAGAATTTCCTGTTTCATCAGGTTGGCATTAATGGGGTCGAAACCGCTGAATGGTTCATCAAAGATCAGGAGTTTTGGTCGATGCACAACAGTTGTAATAAATTGCACTTTCTGCTGCATCCCCTTTGATAGTTCCTCAATGTTTTTGTTCCACCAGCTTTCAATTTCAAATTTTTTAAACCACTTTTTCAGGCTTTTGGTTGCTTCATTCCGACTCATTCCTTTTAACTGAGCCAGATACAATGCCTGGTCGCCAATTTTCATTTTCCTGTAAAGCCCCCGTTCCTCCGGAAGATAACCTATATTTTCAATATCGGATGCCCGGAGATGCCGCCCCTCAAAAAATAATTCACCCTGATCGGGGGCAGTAATCTGGTTGATAATCCGTATTAAAGTAGTTTTACCAGCACCATTGGGCCCGAGTAAACCAAATATGCTTCCCTCGTTTACGGAGATACTCACATCGGATAATGCCCGGGTAGTAGCAAACGATTTATCAATGTGAAATGCATTGAAAATTTCCATAGTCGTAATTTTTATGCTATTGGTAATTGTTTTATAAAACAAATTACATTTAAAAAAACTTCAAAACAAAATAAAAAAACCGGCTACGAAAAGCCGGTTCTGAAAATTATTTCTCTTTTTTCATTTCAGGAGGTGATTGTTTTGTATCGCCAAAATCGTGTAATTTTTTATCGTCCGGTATTACATCCTGAATTTTTTCTTTTCCTTTCAGATAGTCGGGGAGTTCCATTCCTGCCGATTTGAAAATATCGTCAAGCGGGGGTATTGAACCCAACATTCCCTGGAGAAAATTGGCTGTTGAAGTTTTTCCATCTTTTCCATTTCCGGTTTCCCAAACCGTAACTTTGTCGATTTTGATATTTTTGATAGCCTCGACCTGGGTTTTAACCAGTTCAGGAAGTTTGTCAGCAATCATCATAAGAACAGCATTCCGGGCATCGTCGTTGGCTGCTTTAACCAGTTTGTCGAAACCCAAAGCCTGCCGGCTAAGGATTTCAAAGATTCCTTTTGCTTCGGCTTCCATTTTCATAAAAATAGCATCGGCCTCACCTTTTGCCATGCGCCGTGTTTGTTCGGCAATCGCCTCGGCAGCAATTTCAACTTTCTGTTTATCAATTTCCGCAGGAACTACAATATTGGCAGTTTGTGTAGCTTTATCCCTTTGGGCCCTGACTGTTTCAGCAAGTTTCTCAGCAGCATACGCTTCTTCGAGCGCCCGCGCGTTGGTAACTTTTTCAGCAGCCACTGCACGGCGGTTTGCTTCAGCCTCTCTTTCACGGCGGTCGGCATCCGAATTGGCAATGGTAACCTTCGCAAGGTTTTCACCGGTAACAGCTTCCGAATCTGCTTTGGCAACCTGTACACGTTGTTCCTGGTGTGCCAATGCCTGGCCGATTTCCCCGTCACGCATTTTTTCGGCAACGCTTTTTTTAGCATCATTTATTGCTTTGGCAGCCGCTTCTTTTCCGAGAGCTTCAATATAACCCGACTCATCATTTATATCGGTAATATTAACATTGATCAGTTTTAAACCAATTTTCTTTAATTCAGCTTCAACATTTGAAGAAACTGCAGCAAGGAAAAGGTCGCGGTTGCTATTGATTTCTTCAATTTCCATGGTGGCAACAACCAAACGTAACTGCCCGAAAATAATATCCTTTGCCAGGTTGCTGATTGATTCCTGTGACAAACCAAGAAGCCTTTCGGCAGCGTTGTTCATGATGGTTGGCTCGGTTGAAATACCAACGGTAAAACGGGATGGGACATCAACCCTGATATTCTGTTTACTCAGGGCGCTGGTCAGGTTTATTTCAATGGAAATTGGAGTTAAATCCAAAAAAGCATAAGAATGGATAATGGGCCATATAAATGCAGCACCCCCGTGGATACATTTAGCAGAACGTGTCTCGCGGTCAGCTCCTTTGC
>JAZDJM010000266.1:0-3612 GCA_043804305.1 Bacteroidota bacterium | reverse complement strand
ACAAGCCGGCGGGAGCACAGATGCATCCTTTTTACAGGCCATAGTAGTTGGATTAACAAACCTGATATTTACATTTGTGGCCATAGCATTTATAGATAAGTGGGGACGAAAGCCTTTATTGATAATCGGAACATCATCCATGGCCTTAGCCTTAATCATGGCAACACTGGCTTTTAATAATGCTACTTATACCATAAATGAAGAAACCCTAAACAAGGTAGAGAATGATGAGATTAAAACAGTACTGAGCGAGTTAAATGGAACAAGCTTTTATTCTCAGAAAGAATTTTTCGCACAGGTAGAACCCATGCTCAGTCAGAAGCAATTCATTGAGTTTAAACAAAGCGGAATCAAAAGTTTTATCAATATCAATGCAGTCTTGGTACTCATAGCCATCTTGATGTATGTAGCGGCTTTTGCCATTTCCCTGGGTCCGGTAATGTGGACTATGTTATCAGAAATATTCCCGGGCAATGTAAAAGGCTTGGCGATATCGATTGTTGGGTTCTTTAATTCGCTGGTAAGTTATTCTGTAACCCAGTTTTTTCCATGGGAGCTGAGTAATTTGGGTCCAACACTAACTTTTGCCATTTATGCCGGATTGGCCATTTTATCGATTGCATTTGTTTCCAGATATATAATCGAAACCAAAGGAAAAACCCTTGAAGAAGTTCAAGAAGTATTAATTAAATCTCAAAAATAATGACACATAAAATAATCAGAATTAGCTTTTTATTACTGACTTTAATCATTTCACAGACTGCTTGTTCATTTCTAACAAATAAAAAAGCTGTAAAGAAAGTCGAGATTGTAAAAAACGACAACCAATATCAAATAATGGTAAATGGGAAACTCTTTATTGTTAAGGGGGCTGGTTTGGAATTTGGCGATATGGCTGCTCTTAAAAAGCATGGTGGCAATACGATAAGAACATGGCGATTTAATAATGGTCAGCAATCAGGTTTAGAAGTTTTAAATACTGCCGATAGTCTAGGCCTTATGGTAGTTATGGGCTTGGAGGTTGAAAAAGAACGTCATGGTTTTGATTACGACGATGAAGCAGCAGTAGAAGCTCAAAAACAGCGACTACTCAATGAGGTTAGGCTAATGAAAGATCATCCTGCACTGCTTGCTTATGGCCTAGGGAATGAACTAAATCTTCGATATACAAATAAAAAAGTATGGAATGCAGTGAATGATTTGGCTATTGCAATAAAGGAAATTGATCCAAATCATCCAATTACAACAATGCTGGCCGGAGCTGGAAAATCTGAAATAACAGATATAATGGAAAGAAGTCCAAACCTCGATTTTTTATCGTTTCAGATTTATGGAGATATTCCTAATCTACCGCGTTATATTCAGGAAAGCGGATATGAAGGGCCCTATTTTATTACAGAGTGGGGAGCAACGGGGCATTGGGAAGTTGGTCAAACAGCCTGGAGCCGCCCAATAGAACAAAATAGTCATGATAAATCAAATTCATATTTGGCAAGATATCAGGAAGTAATAGAAAAGAATAGCGATAGATGTTTCGGTTCTTTTGTATTTTTATGGGGACAAAAACAAGAAAGAACTCCAACCTGGTATGGACTATTTCTTGAAAGTGGCGAAGAAACTCCAACTGTTGATGTTATGCACTATATATGGAACGGCAAATGGCCTGAAAACAGATCTCCTCAATTAAATTCGTTGGTTTTGGATAAAAAAACCGCTTTTGAAAACATTGTTTTAGAAAGTGGAAAAACGTATATAGTCGCTGTGGATGCTTTTGATTGGGAAAATGATTCCATATATTACCAATGGGAAATTTTAAAGGAAGTCGATGAAGATATGCAAAGCGATGGCGGTGATTTTGAGCCGGCACTTGAAAAAGTTTTTAATTTTCAATCGAGTAGCAACGAAAATCAGGTCGAAATTACTTCGCCAAAAGTTGCAGGCGAATATCGTTTGTTTGTATATGTAAAAGATGGTAATAATCATTCGGCATATGCAAATATTCCTTTTATGGTAAAATAAAATTTGTATTTATGAATCCCAAGAAATTATTTATCGGAAATACTAAGGCAAGTTTCGAGCGAAAAGAGGTAAAAGGTGAATACATTACTATTGAGAATGAGCTTTTTTATAAAATTAGCAATAGTGACGCAATTCGTCCTTTTTTTATGAGTATCGTAAGTGATTCAAATCACTGGATGTTTGTATCGAGCAATGGAGGAATTAGTGCAGGTAGAAAAAACAGTGATCTTGCACTGTTTCCTTATTATACCGATGATAAAATTACTGAGTCTGCTGAAATAACCGGTAGCAAAAGTATTTTTCTTGTTCAGCTTGAAGAGAAAATATTTCTATGGGAGCCGTTTTCAACCAAATACGAGGGATTATATAGCATTAAAAGAAATCTTTATAAAAATATTTATGGAAATAAAATAATTTTTGAAGAGATAAATAAGGATCTTGGACTTAGTTTTCAATACGAATGGAACTCGAGCAATTTATACGGTTTTGTTAGGAAATCTGTTTTAAAAAATCATTCGAAATTCCCCAGCAGAGTTACACTGTTGGATGGAATCCAAAACATTCTTCCAAACGGACTTTCATCCGATTTGCAAAATTCTTACAGTAATTTAGCCGATGCCTATAAAAAGAATGAGCTGCAAGCTGAAAGTGGTTTGGCTATATTTGCATTAAGTGCAATTATTGTGGATAAACCTGAGCCAAGTGAATCTCTGAAAGCAAATATTGCCTGGTCTGCGGGAATAGAAAATGCAACATACCTAATTTCATCCTTACAGTTGTCAAATTTTGAAAAAGGACTTACTGTTATTCAGGAAACTGAAATTAAGGCTGAAAAGGGAGCTTATTTTGTATCAACTGATATTATTCTCAAAGCCGGTTCAGAAAAAAGATGGATCATCGTTGCAAATGTAAATCAAGGGCCTGGAGAACTCGTTGAAATTGCTGAAAAATTAAAATCGAAAAAGGAATTAACTAAAGCAGTTTTAGCTGATGTTGATTTAGGCACTGAGAATTTAATTAAATTATCTGCCGCAGCTGATGGATTGCAACTCACCAATGACCCGCTTCAAAATACTCGGCACTTCTCAAATACTCTTTTCAATATTATGAGAGGTGGAATTTTTGATAATAATTATCAGATTGAATCGGGTGATTTTTTAAGTTACGTTTCAAAAGCAAACAAAAAACTCTATGCTGAATTCAATAATCTTTTAAAAAATTTTCCTGCCGTTATTAGTCTTCACGAATTAAATGAAATTGCTGCACAAAACCAGAATACTGATTTTAAAAGGCTATGTTACGAATATATGCCCTTAAAATTTAGCCGAAGACATGGTGATCCATCCCGGCCATGGAATAAGTTTTCGATAAATACACGTAATGAGATTGATGGCTCAAAAATATTGGATTATCAAGGCAATTGGCGTGATATTTTTCAGAATTGGGAAGCGCTGTCCTATTCTTATCCTGAATTTATTAACGGAATGATCCATAAATTTTTGAATGCTTCTACATTCGAAGGCTATAACCCATACAGAGTTACAAAAGATGGTTTCGATTGGGAAGTCATCGAACCGAACGATCCCTGGTCGT
>JAZDJM010000265.1:0-2455 GCA_043804305.1 Bacteroidota bacterium | reverse complement strand
AACTTGCGTTTAAATTGGTCATAATTATATTGTTGGTAAAATTCCTCAAAAGATGCAAAAAGTATTTACTGTCGATAAAATTCGTTTAGCGGATAAATATTCTATTGAAAATGAGCCTGTTAAGTCGATCGATTTAATGGAAAGAGCAGCCAATGCATGCGTAAATTGGTTGATTGAGCGAATAGAAAAAAACAATTCTTTTGCTGTTTTTTGCGGCCCGGGAAATAATGGCGGTGACGGATTAGCCATTGCCCGCCTTTTAAATGAATATGGGTTTGAATCAAGGGTTTTTTATCTGGAATCGGAACGATATTCTCAGGATTTTCTAATCAATAAAGAACGCTTAAAAGGGAATAAAGAAATTTCAGTTTTGCCTGTAATAAACACTAATGAATTACCGAAAATATTTGAAAATGAAATTATTTTAGATGCTTTATTTGGTTCTGGCCTTTCAAAACCAATTGATGGAATTGCTGCCAAATTAATTAAACATCTCAATCAGACGGATTGCCTAAAAATTGCAATCGACATTCCTAGCGGATTATTCGCAGATAAATCAAGCCGGAGTTTAAGAAGCGAAATATTTCAGGCAGATTATACCCTGAGTTTTCAATTTCCAAAATTGGCTTTTTTTATGCCCGAAAATGATACTTTTGTCGGAATCTGGCAGGTTTTGGATATTGGTTTATCACAGGAATTTATTCAAAAAACAGAATCGCCCTTTTATTTGATTGAATCGAAATCTGCCGGAGAACTCATTCGAAAACGACCGAAATTTGCGCATAAAGGAAGTTTTGGCCATGGATTGCTCATAGCCGGCAGTACCGGAAAAATGGGAGCCGCCGTTTTAGCCGGAAAGGCAGCGTTACGTTCGGGTGCCGGGCTAATTACCGTGCATCACCCAAAAAGCGGTTTAGCAATTATTCCTGTCGCTGTCCCCGAACTAATGAGCAGCGTGGATGAAAACGAAAATCTATACTCGAAAAATCCAAAATTGCAGCAATTTAATGCTATTGCTATTGGTCCCGGTTTAGGAACTTCAAAAGAAAGTCAAAATGCATTTAAGCTTCTTATTCAGGAATCTGCTTTTCCTCTGGTTATTGATGCTGATGCATTAAATATGCTTTCAGAAAACAAAACTTGGCTTTCGTTTCTTCCGAAAAATTCAATATTGACTCCTCATTTAAAGGAGTTTGAACGATTAACCGGAAAGGCAAAAAATGATTTTGATCGTTTGGACAAACAAATTTCTTTTTCAAAAAAATATCAGGTTTATATTGTTTTAAAAGGAGCTCATACGAGTATTTCAACTCCTGATGGAAAAGTTTTTTTTAATACAAGCGGTAACCCGGGAATGGCAACAGGAGGCTCAGGCGATGTGTTGACCGGTATTTTGTTAGGATTAAAAGCCCAGAATTATACAAGTCTTCACGCTGCTATTTTTGGAGTGTTTTTACATGGATTGGCTGGCGATTTTGCGGCCGATAACAAAGGAGAAGCAAGTTTAATGGCCGGTGATATTATTGATTCGATAAGTGAGGCCTATCTCAGTTTAATTAGCCAATGAATTACGAAGAAACCTTAAATTTTTTATACAGTCAGCTTCCAATGTTTCAGCGGATTGGTGCTGCTGCTTATAAAGCCAATCTTGACAATACTTATGCTTTGATGGGCATTTTAGACAATCCTCATCAAAAATTTAAATCCGTGCATATTGCCGGGACCAACGGAAAAGGTTCAACAGCACATATGTTGGCGTCGATTTATCAGGAAGCAGGCTTCAAAACCGGCCTTTATACATCGCCGCATTTAAAAGATTTTCGCGAACGCATTCGCTTAAATGGCGAAATGATTCCGAAAGAATATGTCGTTGATTTTGTTGCAAAATATGCTGATGAATTTAGTCCGGTTTCACCCTCTTTTTTTGAATTGACCATGGCCATGGCATTTAAGTTTTTTGCCGATGAAAAGGTTGATATGGTGATACTTGAAACAGGAATGGGTGGCAGATTGGACAGTACTAATATTGTTATACCCGAACTTTCTATAATTACCAATATCGGAATGGATCATATACAGTTTTTGGGTGATACTATTCTGAAAATCGCTGAAGAAAAGGCAGGAATCATCAAAAAAGAAATTCCTGTTTTGATTGGTGAAAGACAAATAGAAACAAAAGCTGTTTTTGCTGCAAAAGCAAACGAAATGAATACATTTATTCATTATGCCGAAGACCTAATCGGACTAAAGAAACTTGATAAATCGGATGAATTCTTTGCGGTTTTCAATGGAAATAAACTACTTTTCGAAAATCTGGCTTTCCCACTAAGAGGCAATTATCAATTAAATAACTTAAAGACTGTTTTAGCAGCATCTGTTCTGCTTGAAATTCCTCTTGATGCTGTTAAGTCTGGCATTGAAAAAGTTTTGAAGAATACACATTTTGCTGGTCGTT
>JAZDJM010000264.1:0-8983 GCA_043804305.1 Bacteroidota bacterium | reverse complement strand
CTGTATTAAATCCTTCTCCCTGAAGCGTATAAAACTCTTCCATCAGCGGAAGTAATTTACCCTGATTAAGCAATTGGTCATCATTTTCTCCGGCCATATTCACTATCTATGGAGCTCTTTTAATTTAGCTGCTTTTTGGCGGCCAAAAGTGTGTTTTTTAATAATGCTGCAATAGTCATAGGGCCTACACCTCCGGGAACCGGAGTTATATGGCTGGCCTTTTTTGCAACCTCTTCAAAATCGACATCACCGGTCAGGCGGTAACCTTTCTCAGCATTTTTATCTTCAATTCGATGTATTCCGACATCAATCACAACAGCACCTTGTTTTACCATTTCGGCTTTTAGAAATTCCGGCTGGCCGATAGCTGCAATAATAATATCTGCTCTTTGCGTAATTTCTGCCAAATTTTGTGTCCGGCTATGGCAAAGGGTTACAGTTGCATCTCCTATAGCGGCTTTTCTTGAAAGAAGAATGGACATTGGAGTTCCAACAATATTACTTCGGCCTAAAACAACCACATTTTTACCTTTTGTTTCAATATTATAAGTTTCCAGAAGATATAGGATTCCTTGCGGAGTGGCAGGTAATAAGGAAGGTTCGCCAAGCACCATTTTCCCTACGTTCATCGGGTGAAATCCATCTACATCTTTTTTGTAATCGATACTGTTTATAATCCGCTCAACATTAATGTGTGCCGGTAATGGCAGTTGAACGATAAAACCATCTACTTCATCATCTTTATTTAAAAAATCGATGAGATCGAGTAGTTCTTTTTCGCTGGTTTTTACTGACAGGCGATAAATAGACGAAGTAATTCCAACTGCTTTGCATGCTTTTTCCTTACTACTGACATAGGTTTGGCTTGCCGGATCATCACCTACCAAAATGGCTGCTAAATGAGGTGCTTTTATTTCATTATCAATCATTTTTGCTACTTCCGCAGCTATTTCTTTTTTTAATTTTTCAGCGGCAAGTTTGCCATCGATTAATTTTATCATTTTTATAAATTGATTAGGTTAACGTTTGCCTATTCTACTCATCATATTCGACATGGCCTTTCCTCCGCCTTTTGTCATCATCTTCATCATTTTGCGCGTTTCGTCAAATTGTTTTATAAGTTGATTTACTTCCTGAATATTAGTGCCGGATCCATTTGCGATTCGTTTGCGGCGATTTCCGTTTAAGATAGCCGGATTTTCGCGTTCCTGAGGAGTCATGGAGTATATAATAGACTCAATATTTTTAAATGCATCATCTCCAACATCAATATTTTTCATTGCTTTACCCATACCCGGAATCATGCCCATTAGATCTTTTACATTTCCCATTTTCTTGATTTGCTTTATCTGTCCAAGAAAATCGTTAAAATTAAACTGATCTTTCGCAATTTTTTTCTGAAGCTGTTTTGCAGCCTCTTCATCGAATTGTTCCTGTGCACGTTCAACCAATGAAACAATATCTCCCATTCCCAAAATACGATCGGCCATACGTTCGGGATGAAACACATCTATGGCTTCCATTTTTTCTCCAATTCCGACAAACTTTATAGGTTTTTCAACCACTGAGCGGATGGTTAATGCAGCTCCACCACGTGTATCACCATCTAGTTTCGTCAGGATTACACCTTCAAAGTCAAGGCGGTCGTTAAAAGATTTTGCGGTATTTACGGCATCTTGCCCGGTCATTGAATCAACTACAAATAAGGTTTCATGTGGTTTAATGGCTTTTTTGATTTCTGCAATTTCATTCATCATTGCTTCATCAATTGCCAATCGTCCAGCAGTATCAACAATTACAACATTATAGGCTTTTTCGTGAGCCAGTTTTACTGCTGCTTTTGCAATTTTAACAGGATCTTTAACATCATCTTCTGTATAAACATCTACTCCAATTTCACCACCAAGGACTTTAAGTTGCTCGATAGCTGCTGGCCGGTATATATCGCAAGCTACCAGTAATGGGGTTTTTCCTTTTTTAGTCTTTAAATAATTCGCCAGTTTAGCTGAAAAGGTTGTTTTACCTGAACCTTGTAATCCAGACATTAAAATTATTGTCGGATTCGATTGGAGGTGAAGCTCTGAGGTTTTGCCTCCCATTAGTTCGGCCAATTCATCATGCACAATTTTAACCATTAACTGATTGGGAGAAATGGCCGTTAAAACATTTTGACCAATCGCTTTTTCTTTAACGGTATTAGTAAAATCTTTTGCTATCTTATAGCTAACATCTGCCTCAAGTAATGCTTTTCGAATTTCCTTAACGGTTTCGGCCACATTTATTTCACTAATTCTTCCATGTCCCTTTAATACTTTAAGGGAACGTTCCATCCTTTCGCTTAATCCTTCAAACATAATTTAATGTGTAGTTTTTGAGTTTGCAAATTTAGCAATTATTCTTTTAGGTATTTCGTAAAAAAAAGGTGCGAATAACCACTTCGCACCTCAAACACAAACCATAATTAACCAAAGAAATATTATCAGGACGATAACATTTCTTGCTGCAAAGTTAATTAATTAATGTGCGAGTGCAAGAATAATTAAGAAAAATGTTCATTTATTTTTCAAACGTGGGCATCTGTTTAACAAACGCTAGATTCTGTTTAGTTTTCGTTCAATACTATTTTTGTTTCCAACTTTATCAATAACCTCAAATCGTAAAATATTTTCTGTTTTTAACCTTTGAGGCTCTATATAATGATAAACCATATTATTTTTTGCATCGTATTCAAAAACAACCCATTCGTTATTAAAATACCCATTATAACTCTTAATACCGCTCAATTTATCTTCAATCTTTATGCGAATAATTGAATTTGTATCCAATTTACCATTGGTTGATGTGCCCATAAAAGTAATCTCAGGTTTTATGGTGTCGGCTACAATGGTGTAATTGCCAAAACCGGAAATAAATGACGATGCCCACTCGCCATTCCATTCAGTAGAATAAGCATTGTATGCATTGCCTGAGATTGATGCAATTACTAATTTATCTTTTAGGTTTAAAGGTATATTATCTGATTTGATTTTTAACTCAATTGAATTATGCAATGGCACATCAGGATTATGAACCTGATATACTTCAGTATAACTATTTTTAAGCTTCGGCAATACCTGAAAATGAAAATTTAGACTGTCGTATAAAGCATTTGCCGGAATAGTAATTTTTATATTATCATTTACAAAAAAATGTTCACGACCCGGAACAAGAACCGCTTTTTTCAATGTATCCAACGGAAATTGCTTAATTAAATTAGAAGTGCCGGATTTTGCATAGAATTTTAATTTTGAAACATTTCCATTTGCATCTTTAACCGAATAAACAAACTCAGAAACCTTATTCTCCTTTAGATTTATCAGGCCTTTGTTTTTAACTCCGGTGTATATTTCCAGTTGATTATAAGGACTGATATAAGTTCTTTGATACCTCTTTTTAGTTTTTGAATAGTATTCATAATCGATAAAAGTATTAATGAATTTACCTTTTGCAAAATCAAGCTTTTCTTGGCGGTTTCCGAAAATTTTGACAGAATCCTGAATAAGCTCAACTTCAAACACCCCATTCGAATTTTCTGAATCGTTTTGTTTATCCAATGTTGAAATACCCAAATAAAAAGCTTTTGGAAGAGCCAGTGTGTCACCTGCTTTTAAATAATGTTTTTCACCCCAACCGCCTATTTCCAAATTAAAAGGTGTTTTTCCTAATGGATATACACGCAGCGATTGAATTACAGGCCGTATAAAATCTTTTACTTCAAATCCGAATAAAAGCGGATTTATAGGCTCCTGGGTTTTTTCATCCCGAATCTCGAAATGTAAATGCGGACCACCGGATCCTCCAGAATTCCCTGAAAACGCGATTACTTCACCCTTCTTAAAAACAAATTGATCTTTATCTAAATATAAATCCACATCAAATGATTTCCTTTTGTATTGATGTTCTTTTACATAGGCAGCCAGCTTTGAATTTATTTTACTTAAATGAGCATATACACTTACATAACCATTAGGATGTGTGAGGTAAATACTATTGCCGTATCCATAGGGCGAAATCTTAATTCTGCTAACATAAGCATCTGCAACAGCATAAATTGGCGCACCTTCTTTACCCTGAGTTTTTATATCGATGCCTGTGTGGAAATGATCCGGGCGTAATTCTCCAAATGTTCCGGAGAGTACTATTCTAAAATCGACTGGCGAACGAAAGTAATTTTGCGGATATTTATTTTGACTCTTTAAATAGGATGTCGGAATAAAATTTAAGCATAAAAAAAGGAACAATAACCGATTCATTTAGAAAAATTTTAGTTGGCAAAAATAATAAAATACTTAAAAAAGTATCAGAACAAATAAGGCTATTAGAATTAATAGCAAGCTTAAAAATAATCGATAAATTTGCAGCTGATTTAAAATTAAAAAATAAGTATAATTAATAAGCATCTAAAATGAAAGTTACTTTTATCAAAACTCGAAAACCCAAGCAGTTTTCTTTTAAAACCCGTTTTTATGATGCTCAAAAGGAAGCGGACGAAAAACGCAAAAAAGAAATTGAGGATAAAATAAAAAATCCTGACCGAGTGGATTTCAGAAAAGAAATTTCACAGAAATGGGGACGGGAAGATCGTGTGAGGTCAAAATCAAGAAAATATGCATTATACGTTTATATTGTCATTCTGGCAATTCTACTGTATGTTATTTTAAAGTAAATGGCTGATATTATTCATCTATTACCCGATTCTGTCGCCAATCAGATTGCTGCCGGCGAAGTAATTCAAAGGCCCGGATCAGTGGTGAAAGAATTACTTGAAAATGCATTGGATTCTGGCGCTACCGAAATTACACTCATTGTTAAAGAAGCAGGAAAGACATTGGTTCAGGTAGTTGATAATGGTTTTGGAATGTCTGAAACCGATGCGAGGCTTTGTTTTGAGAAACATGCCACATCAAAAATAAAATCTGCCGACGACCTCTTTTCGCTAACAACTATGGGTTTTAGAGGCGAAGCACTGGCATCGATAGCAGCCATTGCACATGTTGAGCTAAAAACACGGCAGGCGCAAAATGAACTGGCAAGCTGTATTGAAATTGAAGGTTTTGAAGTGATTTCGCAAAGCAGTTGTCAGCATAAAACCGGAACATCGGTTTCTGTAAAAAATTTGTTTTACAATGTTCCGGCACGGCGAAACTTTTTAAAATCAAATACGGCTGAACTTCGTCATATTATTGATGAATTTCAGCGAGTTGCACTTACCAGCCCTGATGTTGCCTTTACTTTTTTTAATAACGGGCAAATTTTATTTCAACTTAAATCGTCAAACTTAAAACAACGGATTGTTGGCATTTTTGGTACCAATTACAATGAAAGGTTAGTGCCAATTGATCAGAAATCGACTCATGTAAATATTCATGGATTCATAGGCAAACCTGAATTTGCAAAAAAAACGCGCGGAGAACAATTCTTTTTTGCTAATAACCGCTTTATAAAACATTCCTATTTTAATCATGCGGTTGTAAACACTTTTCAAGAACTCATCCCTGAAAATGCTGTTCCAAGTTATTTTATATTTATTGAAGTCGATCCAAAAACAATTGATGTAAATATTCATCCTACAAAAGTTGAAGTCAATTTTCTGGATAAACGGCTGATTTATGCTTTTTTAGGCGCTTCGATAAAAAAAGCTCTCGCACAACATAACCTCACTCCTACTTTGGATTTCGAAACTGAACCGGGTTTTAATTTCGATTTCCCAATCGATAGGCCTGTTCGTCCACCACAAATTATTCTGAATCCCGATTATAACCCTTTTGAAAGAGATTCAATAACAAACTCTGCATTACAAAAAGAACAGAATAAAGCACACTGGGAGCGTATTTATGAGCAAGATGTGGATAACAGGAATAATAACGACCTTTTAAATTACAATGAATTTGGCAAGAAAACTGAATCTGAAGACCAAAAAAAAGCTGTTTTACAAAGTGGTTTAAAATACATTATTACCGCTGTAAAATCAGGTTTGATGATTGTAAATCAGCAATTTGCCCATGAACGAATATTGTTCGAAGAATATCTTAATCGTTTTCAAAGCGGTAAAAATTCTTCTCAGCAACTACTTTTCCCTATTCAACTGCACTTTTCAATTCCCGACAGTGAAATTGTAAAACAACTGCTCCCTGATTTAAAGGAAATTGGATTTACACTTGATCAATTTACGCAACAAAATTTTGTAGCAAGCGGAACACCACCAGATGTAAAAGAAAGTGATATTCAAATGGTTATTGAACAAATTATAGAAAACTTCAAAACAAATAAAGATTTAAATCAGGATAGAAAAGTAAATTTTGCTTATAGCTTGGCAAGACAATTGGCAATTAAGGAAGGCCAGCGCCTGAAACCTGAAGAAATGTCAGACATGATAGATCGGTTATTTGCCTGTCAGGTTCCTGATAAATCTCCTTCAGGCCAAATTATAATTAAAATTATTGATACAGAGGAATTAGACATTAAATTCAATTAAAAATACAGTGTTCTTTTCCATTGTAATTGACTGTAAATTTCATCAAATAAATTAACCTGCATGATGTTTTTAGCCTGTATTTGTGAAATTTCGGAATTTCATGTAGGTTTGGCAAAAAATTTGCGAAATACTTAAAAAAATCAACTGAATGAACCAACAATTTAGACCTTACCGATTTAGTATTTTACCTCCGGTTGTAAAAAACCTGCTAATAATTAACGGGCTGTTTTTTTTAGCCGCACTTGGGATTGGAACTGCTTTTAAATATGACTTGAACAATATTTTAGGATTGCATTATATTGGGGCTGAATATTTTAAGCCTTATCAATATTTGAGCTACATGTTTATGCACAGCACTCAAAATTTCTCTCATATCTTATTCAATATGTTTGCACTTTGGATGTTTGGCAATACACTTGAAAATGTTTGGGGAAGCAAGCGGTTTTTAATTTATTATATCGTTACAGGTTTAGGCGCAGGAATTATCTATACTTTTTGGATACATTTTCAATTAAGTCCAACAATAAATACTATCGATTTATTCCTGAACAATCCAAGTTTACAGGCTTTTGCAGATTTCAGAAATTCCGACGCTTTCCAAATTGGCAGCTACGAAATTCAAAATAATTTTAATGCCTTTGTTGGTGAATACAATCGGATTATTACAACCAATCCGTCGCAGGCATTGCAGATTACCATTAACTTTATGGAGCAATACCGAATAGACTTTTTAAATGCCCACACGGTGGTTGGTGCCAGCGGTGCTGTATTCGGAATTTTGCTGGCCTTCGGAATGATGTTTCCCAACTCACTTATCTATTTATACTTTGCCATTCCGATTAAAGCAAAATGGTTTGTAATTCTGTACGGTTTATTTGAGCTTTATTCCGGCATTTCCAATAATCCAAACGATAATGTGGCTCATTTTGCCCACTTGGGAGGTATGATTTTTGGATTTTTATTGATTAGTTATTGGCGCAAAAAAGGAACATTAAGGTAATGAATTATAACTCAAATCCATATCAAAAACAACCTAGGGAATTCTGGAAATATATAAAACTTTTTTTCAGTCAAAAATCTGCTTTATCTAACCTTATTCTTATAAATATTATCGTTTTTCTAACTGTAAATCTGCTAAACCTTTTTTTATATTTATTTTCGATTGATCAGGCCTTTATTCAAACCAACGGGGTTTCCCGTTTGGTATATTGGTTATCTGTTCCGGCAGATTTAACAGCCTTATGGTCAAAACCCTGGACAATTATTACCTATATGTTTGTTCAGGAAGGATTATTCCATTTATTGTTCAATATTTTAGTTTTGTATGTTGGCGGACAAATTTTCGTTAATTACTTAAGTTCCAAAATGTTGGTTACAACTTATTTCTTGGGCGGACTTAGTGGTGCTTTTCTCTATATTCTCTCATTCAATATTTTCCCAGCCTTTGCATCAAATGTAGGAGTTGCAATTGCTTTAGGCTCGTCGGCCTCAGTTTTGGCGATTTTTATAGCAAGTGCAACGCGGGCACCAAACCTGCAAATGCAATTATTTCTTTTTGGCCGCATTCAGCTAAAATACATTGCTTTAATAATAATTGTCCTTGATATTCTAAACATCCGGAATGGCAATGCAGGCGGACATATTGCTCATTTAGGAGGTGCATTATATGGATTTTTTTTCATACGAAATTTAAAAAAAGGAAGAAATATCGGATCGGGATTTGAGCGATTAAACATCGGAAATATATTTTCCGGATTTATAAACTGGTTCAAAAAACCGAAGCAAAAATTCACTAATGTTTATGCTAATCCACGGCCTGCTTCAGATGAAGCTTATTTGAGAAAAAAGGCTGAGGAGCAGGTTCAGATTGATGAAATTTTGGAAAAAATCAAAAAATCGGGCTACGAAAGTCTTTCAGCACAGGAAAAAGCTAAACTCTTTGATGCAAGTAATAAAAATTAGCATATTTTTTCTGATACACAAATTCCACCATTTGGACAATTTTTGATTGATTTTTAGTGTTTTTAAACAAAATTATCTTAGGTTATAGAGCTACGCGGCTATATCTTTGTATCAGAAAATCAATAACAGGCTTTCGACAATTAAGAAAAAATAAATAACCGTTAAGCGAACTTTCTCATAGTTCATTTTTATTAGATAATGTGTAATGTGGAAAAGAGATGATG
Source organism: Bacteroidota bacterium (assembly GCA_043804305.1). Taxonomy (GTDB): domain Bacteria; phylum Bacteroidota; class Bacteroidia; order Bacteroidales; family UBA12170; genus UBA12170. Next base: position 283 of record JAZDJM010000264.1, on the reverse strand, counting down.
CTCCTGACATCATCTCTTTAATTTTTAATTAGAATTAATATTTCATATGTCTATAATTTGTTTTTTAATGGTCATATGGAACATCCACAATAATCATCCTCCTGTGTGTCAAAATTGTTTTGCTATGGATGTTTCATCTGTTTATAATTTTAAATTTCGGACACATGGAATAGCCAAAAAGTATATAATCATTCCGGTTGGTGATTTTTTAATCATGGCTATTTCATGCTAATTTCTTAGTTTTGTCCAATGGCAAAAACAAAGCGCAAATTCAAATTTCAAC
>JAZDJM010000263.1:0-11656 GCA_043804305.1 Bacteroidota bacterium | reverse complement strand
CTGCAATCAGACGAGGACGAAACGAGAAAAGCAGCGGCTATTGCTTTAGGGAGAATTGGAGACCCAAATTCTACTCAAGCTTTAATAGAAATGATAGGAGAAAATGAAGACCTTACCATTTTTGTAATTGGTTCTTTGGCTAAATTAGGCGTTAGTGAAGCATTTGAGCCTTTATTAAAGCAGTTAGGGAATCCTAATCCTTCCATTCGAAGAGCCACTATTGCGGCCCTTAATTCGATCGGTCATCCTGAAATGCCCACCAGAATACAGAAATTACTTGAAACCGGCACATCATTGGAACTCGAATCAGCAATTCAAATTGCAGGTTATTTTGGTTACCAAAATTGCAAAAATTTAATAAAGAAATGTATTGAAAATCCAGATATTAAAATCTCTTGTGCAGCTATCGAAAACTTGCCTTTTTTTGAAGATGAATCTAGTATAGATATACTTGTCAAACTATACACCGAAGGATCTACCAGAGTTAGAGCATCAGTAGTAAAAGCTGTGAGGCATATCGATAGTAAGGACAATAGGGCTGTTCTAGCCACATCATTAAATGATGAAGACCCCTGGGTAAGGTATTACGCTATCCGAAGTATTAGCAACCTTTATCAGAAAGAGCATTTATTCAAATTAATGTTAATGGCTAAATCTGATCCTGCAATCCAAGTAAGAATGGCTGCAATCGAAACTATTGGATTAATGGATGGAACTGAAGCTGTTGGAATATTATCCGAATTAACACAGGATGAAAATACAGATATTGTTCTTGCCTCGATTTATGCTTTGGGGATGTTAGATACAAAAGAATCGCTTCAATTGCTTTTTGCATTTATTGATGATTATGATGCTGCAAAAAAGTTAACAGCCATAAAAGCCATTGGGCGATTTAATAAGCCGGAAGTTGCCGAAAAGCTTTATTTAATCGCGTCTAGAGAAGATAAAAACAAACAATTTGCCAATGCGGCAATTGAAAGTTTAAGCGGTATATTATTAAAACAAGCAACTAATTATCTGCTTAAATTATCCGATCAAAACCATTTAACACAGAAATGCATTGCAGCACTTTTAAAACAAAAACACTTTGCTCTGCCAATTTTAAATGAACTGTTTAAGATGAAATCATCACCAATCCAAAGGAATATAATAGAATTTTTGTCCAGGGCAAAAACACCTGAAGCAACAAAATCACTTGTTTTATTACTGGAAGATGATACGGCTCAGATTAGGATTGATGCAATGAGAGCGCTTTATAGAATTGGATATCAGGATATTACAGAAATAACAGAAAAAATTTCACTAACTGATCCTGATGTTTATGCTCGTTATTACGCAAAAGAAATACTAAAAAAGAAATAACAATGCGTTTCTATTCTGAAAACCTTGGCCTTTCTGAATCAGCTTTCTCCATACTTCGTGATCTTATTCATGAAAAAACTGGTATATTTTTTAGTAATGATAAAAAAGATATACTATCCGACAAGCTATCAGCCAGGGTAATTGAACTGGGTTTTAACTCATTTGTTGATTACTTTTACTTATTAAAATACGATGAACAAGCTCTTGAAGAATGGGAAATTTTGATAAACCTGATTACGGTAAATGAAACCTATTTTTGGCGAGAGATAGACCAGATTAATGCTTTGGTTAAGAATATAATACCAAATTACCTTAAAGAAAACCCGGGTAAACCTATCAAAATATGGTGTGCTGCATGCTCCACCGGGGAAGAACCATTTTCTATTGCTATAGCATTAAGCGAAGCTGGTTTGTTACTTAATAATACTATCGAAATTTTTGCTTCCGATGCCAGTTCCAATGCTATAGAAAAAGCCAAGTTGGCCGCATATCGTGAAAGATCCTTCAGAACATTGCCCGATTATTTAAAACAAAAATACTTTAGCAAAAATGGCGAAAACTGGGAATTGGATTCTAAAATCAAAAATTTGGTTACCTTTAGCATTGTAAATTTAATGAATGAAGAGGAAGTTAATTATTTTGCTTCTGTACCTTTTATATTCTGTCGAAATGTTTTAATTTACTTTAATGATTTTAGTATTAGAAAATTAGCTGATACATTATATAAAAGGATGCCTAGAGAGGCTTATTTATTTATTGGGGTTTCGGAATCTTTATTAAGAGTACAATCAAAATTTACAATTTCTGAGGCCGGTAATGCTTATGTTTATCTAAAAAAAGAAGAATAGTCTAAATAAAGAGTAATTAATTTAAATATATTAAGCAATTAGATTTGCATCCTTATTCAATTATTGTAAATTTGAGCAAGATTGAATATTTTAACTAAATGAAACGAACATGCCTAAAAAATATTTCAGACGCACAGGGCGATGATTATAAGGCATGTGAGTTCCATCTGACAACTAAAAAGCAAATTATAAACAGATGAAAATTTTTATAAAGACAAAATCTATTCAATGGAAAAAATAATCAGAGTTTTGGTAGTCGACGATTCAGCTTATATCCGAAAAGTATGGAAACAAATCCTCCATCGAAGTCCATATATAGAAGTAGTTGGAACGGCAAATAATGGCCTGGAAGCTCTGGAAAAAGTTCAGAAATTAAATCCGGATGTAATTACACTTGATTTAATTATGCCCGAAATGAATGGTATAGAATTCCTTTCTGAACAAATGAAAAGAAAACCTATTCCGGTTGTGGTAACAAGTATTGCGAGTGAAACAGGCGAAATGGCATTAGAAGCATTGCAAGCCGGAGCAATTGATTTTATTCAAAAGCCCACTGCTTTAGCAACTGAAAAGGTTTATGAGATTGCTAAAGAGATGATTGAAAAGGTAAAAGCAGCAGGCTCAATCCAGATGGAAAAAATTTCTTTTAGTGAACAAAAAACCTCTAAACTCGAACCTCTTGATTACGTAAAACCAAATATTAGGTTAAACAACTTTGATTTAATTGTGATAGGCGTATCTACAGGTGGACCGCAGGCTTTAAGGTTAATCATTCCGCAGATACCCAAAAATTTCCCAATACCCATTGCAGTTGTGCTACATATGCCGGATGGCTATACAAAACTATATGCGGAGAAATTAAATGAAATATCACAAATTAAATTTATTGAAGCCAGCGAAGGAGTAGAGTTTTTGCCGGGAACAGCAATATTAGCAAGAGCCGGACGTCATCTCACCATAGAAAAAGATAGTTCCGGCAGGTATTTAGCACATTTGGAAACACGCCCTTTTGACACTCCTCACCGCCCCGCAGTTGATGTTTTATTTCGATCGGCAGCTGAAGTGTATGGAGAACGAGTTTTAGGTATTGTGCTAACAGGAATGGGCTCTGATGGACGTGAAGGAAGTGCTTGGATAAAAACAAAAGGCGGTACAGTTTTTACAGAAGCAGAAAAAACTTGTGTAGTCTACGGAATGCCACGCTCTGTTGATGAAGCTAATTTATCTGATAAATCAGTTCCATTAAATGAATTAGTTAAAACAATAATAGAAAGCATTTGATATGAAATAGCCATGATTAAAAAATCAGCATAAGGAATGATCCGCTAGCAGGCACATAGCTATTCTCCCGAAAAATCGGGACAAGTAGTGGCAAATAAAAAACACCTGCGAAGCAAGCATTAATACCAATTAAAGTTAGCAATGCATTAGTAAATTATAAACAAATGAAACTTTCATGCTATAGGAATTTATTTTGTGGAGGGTAGCACAAAAGGACATAAATAAAAATTAAAACAAAAGTCTCGCTCATGAAAGTTCCACGAGACCAATTAATTAACAAATATTTATTCAAGTGAAAAAGATTTTAATTATTGATGATTCAAATTTCTCAAGAAAAATATTAAGAAAAATTCTTGAAAAGCTAAATTATCAGGTGACTGAAGCTTCTGATGGAATGACTGCATTAGAATCCTTTACCATGCAACAACCTGATGCGGTATTACTTGATTTGAATATGACGGGAATGAAAGGACTCGATGTGCTTTCAAAATTGATCGAAATAAATCCAAATGCAAAAATTGTTATTGCATCAGCCGATATTCAGGAATCTACCCAACAAATGGCTATGGATATTGGAGCCTCCGGTTATATTTTTAAACCATTTACCGAAGATAAGATCTCGGAAATTCTAACCCAATTATTAAAAAAAGAGAATAATGGACATTAGTGATAAACAAAAAGATGCCTTAACCGAATTGGTTAATATCAGCTTTTCAAAAGCAGCTAATTCACTCTCAGAACTGACCGGGCAGCGTGTGAGTTTAGAAGTTCCTAAAGTTTCCATTCATCCTATAAATGAACTTGCGGCCGCACTCGGTGTATTCACAAATGAAGATGTCGCCTCTGTTCATCAACTTTTTAAAGGGGATATTTCGGGTGACGCTATGCTCTTGGTTAACACAAAAAATTCGATGCTGCTAAGCGATATCTTAACGGATCGATTGGTCGGATCGACCCAGGAAATTGATAACTCAACCCGCGAAGTATTGGTTGAAGTCGGGAATATTATTCTGAATTCTTTTTTAGGAATGTTTGGTAATCTGATGCAAGTGCAATTTACTTTTTCAGTTCCCGAATTGCATGTAAACACACTAACTAAAATGATATCATCCTTAAACTCTAGCGGATCGGAAATAAAATATGCATTACTTATTTATATGGGATTTTTTCTGAAAGAGAGCAATATTGAAGGTTACCTTGTTGTTGTTTTAGGTGTTGATTCTATGAATTTCTTTATTCAAAAAGTGGAAGATATAAGCAATTTATAAACTTTAAGAAATTTATGCTACTTAAGAACGCAACTTCCGAAGGATTAATCGATTGGCTATACGAACAAAGCCATATCGGAATTATTACATTAGATAAAAATTTCAAGATTCTTTTTATTAATCAATGGGTTGAATCCAATTTTAATCTTCCAAAAGAACTTATTATTGGCTCCAATCTATTTCGATTTTTCCCCGATCTTAACAAGAAGAAAATTGAATCTTATCTGGAAATGGCCTTAAATGGACAAGTCTCCGTTTTATCGCATAGATTTCATAAATACTTATTACCTATACCCTTGCAAAAAAGCGTGTTTGCATATCTGGATTATATGCAGCAAACAGCTACAATTTCTCCTTTAATCTCAAATAATCAAATAGGCGGTGTCCAGATAGTCATAGAAGATGTTACAGATAGAGTGGCCAGAGAAATGGAACTGTCACATCGTATTAATAAACTTGAAGAAATTCAGAAAAAATTACAGTTGTCTCAATCTGAGATTGTAAAAGCGAATAAAGAGTTAAATACAGCCAATGCTGAAAAGGATAAATTTTTTTCCATTATAGCCCACGATTTAACAGGTCCATTAGGCACTTTTCAAGGATTAACCCAAATAATGGATGAAGAGCTAGACTCTTTAACAAAAGAAGATGTTCAAAGGATTGCTAAGATGATGAATACTTCAGCGAAAAATCTTACCGGGCTTCTCAAAAACCTCTTAGAATGGTCCCGAATGAAAAGAGGTAGTATTCCTTTTGATCCTAGAAAACTTAACTTATCAGCTATTGTTGAGGATACAGTCAAAGTGTTAAAAGGCTCATTTGAAAAGAAAAATATTCGATTGCAAATAGATATCACAGAAGATATTGTTGTCTATGCAGACCCATATATGTTGCAAACAATTATTCGTAATCTTGTATCCAATGCATTAAAATTTACATTAAGTGGTGGCCTAATCACGATATCTGCAGAGAAAAATGAAGACAATTCGATAATCATATCCGTAAAAGATACGGGCATTGGGATGAATAAAGAAATAGTTGAGAACCTCTTCCGAATTGATATTGATACCAGCAGGCCGGGAACAAATGATGAACCAAGTACAGGATTGGGCTTACAATTTTGTAAGGAATTTGTCGAAAAACACGGAGGAACCATTTGGGTTGAAAGTGAAGAAGGGAAAGGAAGCAGCTTTAAATTTACAATTCCCATTATAAGCCGGTAAAATATTTTAGATTAACCAATTGATAAAAAACGCAATTTAGGGGATTGTTAGATCAGCCGTTTTTTTTGATATATTACACAAATATAAATGGATGTCAATCATCAAGCATTAGCTTAATAGGAAAGCAGTCTTATTTTCGTATTTTGGTTTTATTTACAAATTTTCTCTTTCTACTCTATTTTTTTTTAGATTTGGTTATTGCTATACAAAACACAATTATGAAACGAACATATTGCTTCACAACACCCAAGAGATTGATAATAATTTTCAGCAACATGTGAGTTCCATTCTTCCATTAAAAATCAAATTATTATAGTATGAAATAGCCATGATTAAAAAATCACCAACCGGAATGATTATATACTTTTTGGCTATTCCATGTGTCCGAAATTTAAAATTATAAACACATGAAACGAACATGCCTAAAAGAATTTTCAGACACACAGGGCAATGATTATAAGGCATGTGAGTTCCATCTGGCCATTAAAAAACACCTGCGAAGCAAGCATTAATACCAATTAAAGTTAGCAATGCATTAATAAATTATAAACATATGAAACGTGCCATGAGAGAAAATATCACACACAGGAAGATGATTATTGATGGCGAGTTCCATATGACCGAAACATAAAATTATAAACATATGAAAAAACCAATCCTCTCCATTTTACTTGTCAGTTTATCATTATCACTTAGCTCTCAAAGTATTTCTAAAAATATTATTATTGAAACTGTTGATAATCAGCTTTTAAAAGCCAAAGAAACCTATATCGATCTGCATCAAAATCCCGAGCTTTCATTTATGGAGTTTGAAACCTCAAAAAAAATGGCTAAAAAACTCAATGAATTGGGTTTTGAAGTAACAACAAATGTTGGCGGAAACGGAGTTGTCGGGATTTTTAAAAACGGAGAAGGAAAAACAATCCTTCTCAGAACAGATATGGATGCGCTTCCCATTAAAGAAAATACCGGCCTTGCTTACTCAAGTCAAATTATTACCAAAGATTTTGAAGGTAAGGATGCGCCTGCCATGCATGCTTGTGGACATGATTTACACATGACCTCCTGGCTTGGGACTTTGCAGACTTTAATCAGCTTGAAAAAATATTGGCAAGGAACAATCGTTGCCATTGCCCAGCCGGCCGAAGAAGTGAGTGGTGGTTCAAATGCCATGATTGCCGACGGACTTTTTCAGAAATTTCCAAAACCTGATTTTGCATTGGCCTACCATGTTAGTGCTGAACTTCCTGCCGGAACAATCGGTTATTATGCCGGTTCTATTTTTGCCGGTGTAAACAGTGTCGATATTCAGGTTTTTGGAATTGGAGGCCATGGTGCAATGCCCCACACCACAATCGATCCGATAGTACTTGCTTCTCGTATTGTATTGGATATTCAAACCATTGTCAGCCGTGAAATTAACCCCGTGCATCCTGCTGTTGTTACTGTTGGATCTATACATGGCGGAACAAAACACAATATTATTCCCGATCAGGTAAACCTGCAATTGACCGTTCGGTTTTTTAGTGATGAAACCTACAATCAAATTCTTGAAGCACTAAAAAGGATTACAAAAGGCATAGCCATTTCTGCAGGTTTGCCTGAGGAAAAATGGCCGCTTGTAAAAGCTTCCAATCAATTCACGCCGCCGGTAATCAATAATTCGGAACTGGTTGCAAAGTCAGTTATAGCTATGAAAGAAATTCTCGGTGAAAAGAAGCTTATTCAGGTTGAGCCGCTCACCGTCGGTGAAGATTTTGGAAAATACGGCCTGACTGCCGAAAAAATTCCAATTGCTTTATTTTGGCTTGGCGGCGTTAATAATGATGATTATCAAAACCATTTGAAAAATGGGACTGCTCTGCCCGGACTACATAATGCAGCTTTTTATCCTGATTTTGAGCCAAGCTATAAAACCGGAGTTGCTGCAATGGCGAATGCTATGATTCAATTGTTTAACGAAAATAATAATTAGCATCGAAAAATAATGTACATGATAAATAGAAAAGTTTGGGCTAAAGCCCGTTTTATTTTCATTCAATTTTGTGCACGACATAAATGTCGTGCCTAATGATAAGGTTGAAAAATAATGTACATGAAAAATAGACATGTTTGGGCTAAAGCCCGTTTTATTTTGATTTAATTTTGTGCACGACATAAATGTCGTGCCTAATGATAAGGTTGAAAAAAAGAACAACATAATTAGCAACGTCATTTATGGCGTTGAAAGCCATTTATGGCGTTTAATAATATAGAAATAGAAACAGGGCTTTAGCCCAAACATATATAAAATGTCATTCATTAAAGTTTATGTCCATTACGTATGGTCAACTAAGAACAGAAAATTGTTATTATCTGAGGATACTAGGTTTGTTGTATATAATCATATACGAGAAAATGCACGAAAAAAAAACATATTTATTGATTTTATAAACGGGTATTCAGACCATGTACACTGTCTTATTTCATTAAATGATGATTTAAGCATAGGGAAAATTGCGCAATTAATAAAAGGTGAATCATCACATTGGATAAATAAGAATAAACTAATTAAAACAAAATTTGAATGGCAGGATGAATATTTGGCCGTTGGAGTTGGAGATGATAAAATAGATACTGTAAGGCATTACATTGCTAATCAGGGAGAGCATCATAAAAAGATTACGTTTCAACAGGAATACGATAAATTTATTGAACGCTATGGATTTGATATTGTTAAACATTAATTCTTGGTTTGGGCTAAAGCCCGTTTTATCTTCCTTCAATTTTGTGCACGACATAAATGTCGTGCCTAGTGATAAGGTTGAAAAATAATGAACAGGAAAAATAGAAATGTTTGGGCTAAAGCCCGTTTTATTTTCATTCCATTTAGTGCACGACATAAATGTCGTGCCTAATGATCAGGTTGAAAAATAATGTACATGCTAAATTGAAATGTTTGGGCTAAAGCCCGTTTTATTTTCATTCAATTTTGTGCACGACATAAATGTCGTGCCTAGTGATAAGGTTGAAAAACGATGAACATGATAAATAGAAATGTTTGGGCTAAAGCCCGTTTTATTTTGATTTAATTTTGTGCACGACATAAATGTCATGCCTAATGATAAGGTTGAAAAAAAGAACAACATAATTAGCAACGTCATTTATGGCGTTGAAAGCCATTTATGGCGTTTAATAATAAAAAAGAAGAAATCGGGCTTTAGCCCAAACATATAAATTATATCATGAATCAAAAGAAAGCATACCCAACCAACCTACTTATACGGTTCTTGGTTTTCATTGTGTTTTCGCTCTTTATTTGGCGTTATCGCATAAAGAAAAACCTGCCGGAGGAGGTTAAAAACCTAAAACCACCCTATTTGGTTTTGGCCAATCATGTTGGTTTCTGGGATCCCTTTATTGCAGGTCATTTTATGCCTCATTTTATTCATTTTGTCTCTTCTGATGCCGTTTTCAGAAATCCTTTGCTGCGTTTTTTCTTAACCCGTTTGGGTACTATTCCAAAGAAAAAGAATATGCGCGACAGTCAGGTTATTCGTGATATCGTTACCGTGATAAAGCAAGGCGAAAATGTTGGGATATTCCCTGAAGCAGTCCGCAATTGGTCAGGTTCAACATCGCCCATGGATGCTTCAATCGGAAAACTGATTAAAATGCTTGGCGTTCCTGTTGTAGTTCCAATTCTTAAAGGCATGAATCTTCTCAATCCGCGCTGGTCGTACAGTTTGAGGGCGTACCCAATGGAAGTGGAATACAAACTATTATTTACAACTGATCAGATTAAAGAACTGAGTTCTTCGGAGCTTTTTGAAGAATTGACAAAAGCAATGGCTCACGACGAAGTGGATTATCAGCTTAAGCGGATGCAAAAGATAAAATCGGAAATCCGCGCTGAGTATATAAGTCATGCCCTTTATTTATGCCCCGATTGTCAATCTATTGATTCGTTTATTGCCAAAGGAAATGATTTCGCTTGCAGCAATTGCAATTATGCTATACATATTGACGAATATGGTTTCTTTTCCAGAAAAAACGGAGGAAAATTACATTTTTCTAATATTCGTGATTGGTTTAAATGGGAAGAAAATAAACTCATCGAAATTGTACGGACGAACTATGAAAATAAAAGTGTGAATCCGGTTTTCGTTGATAAAAACATGCGAATTTTTAAAAATGACAGTGGTGGTAAACTTGCAGAAATCGGCCTTGCCGATGTTTATTTGTATATCCATAAAATTCTCATTCGATTTCACAAACAAGATTCGATCGAATTCAATTTCAACGACTTACAAACCATTAATCCACAAACTAAAGAACGATTAGAAATTTATTATAAAAATGATGCCTATCGAATTGCAGGAACCAAAGCCGGTGTAAGCGCTTTAAAATGGGAAGTGGCCGTTAATACGATATGGAAAGAAATGGGGTTGGAAGTAAAGACAGTGCCTTATATTAGCGTTTAATTGATTCCGATTCCATTATTTTTCCCATATGAACCAAATGATAATGGCGAAAATGGAAATTATCCTTAATCGAAGCGTTTTTTGTCAGTTTTGTCCATTTAACGGAAAGATTCTAACTATTAGATAATTCTCAAGCTTTTTTTTAAAATATTTTAATACGTTTGTTAAAGTACTCCGACAGCTGATCATATATTTGTCCGTTCTACAGATTTGTCTGTGTTTTTAATGATTAATAAAATTATAATCAATTTGTGTATATAAAAAAAATGAGTTTCTTTAGGATTTAATGTGATATTGCTTGAATACTAAAACATTAAGTGTATATTTGTGTGTATGTGTTAAATTCAACAGAAAGGAATTTAAATGTCTAGAGGGATAAAAAATAATTTAAGTTTAATAATAAGTTTGTGTTTTGTCATTGTTATTATGTCAAGCGTATTGTGGTTGGGCGTTAATGAGATTACAAAAAACAATAAAATGCTTGATGAAATTGTCAAAGCCAATACTACGAGATTAAATTTAGCACACAATTTAAATAACCTAGCATTACAATCTAGGATTTTGTTAAGGGATATCCTAATTTCTCAAAATGATAATCTTCCAGAATCATCAAGTGATAATAGTATTGAAAGCTTTTATACGTATAAAAGAAAATACCACGAAACATTCTCACAGCTGAAGAATTTTTTTCATGTTGAGGATACAACAGAAATGAATTTTTTGAACCGTATAAGTGAAGCGGAGTCAAAAGCACTAAATGAGCAAATTATCTTAATCCAAGAATCCAAAGCAGGGTTAAGTTTAGGAGAAATCAATTTATATGATTCGACAAGTTATAATAGTGTTGAAAATTGGATAATGCATACTGACAGTTTAATAAACTATGTAAAAAGCAATAATAATTTAATCTATAGTCAAACCCAAACTAAAGTAGACCATTCAAAAATATTCATTTTAATATTATGTTCAATTTCAATTATACTTTCTCTCCTTATTTTTGTTTTTATTTACTTAAGCAGATTGAAGATTCAAAAAGACACTAAAGAAATTTTAAAATTAAAAAGGGCGATTAACAACTCCTCTGAGGTATTCTTTATGACTGATAAAGAAGGTGTTTTTACATTTATTAATCAAGCGTTTACAAATATATACGGCTATACCCATGAAGAAGTTGTTGGTAAAGAAACGCCAAGAATTTTAAATAGCGGATT
>JAZDJM010000262.1:0-2171 GCA_043804305.1 Bacteroidota bacterium | reverse complement strand
CTCGTCGCGGACGCCTCGCACGCGAATCTGGTTCCGGACCATCGTTTCGCGCAGATCTCTGAACGCCTCATCCCTGGAAATCAGTTTTAAAAGCGGTGTATACATATCCGCTTTTTTAGTAAAGTACTTCATTTCATTTCTCTCTTCAAGTTCGAGCTTACGATCTTCCTGAATGTAGCCGTAAGATTTGTAAATATCAACAAAGCGAGCAGTTTCATACAATAAGGTTCGAATGGCATCGACTTTGATTTTCATTTTTGTAAGCATCTCAAAAACAGCAGGATATTGAATGATTGCTTTTCCGAATTGCTCTCTTTCGTGAGCATATTTTAATGCTTCGCGATAAGCAGCTTCAGCAATTCCAACACTTTGAGCACCAACACCTAAACGTGCTGAATTCATCAAGGACATTACATATTTAATCAATCCTAATCTTCTTTCGCCAACCAATTTAGCTGGCGCATTTTTGAAAACAAGTTCACAGGTTGGTGAACCTTTTATCCCCATTTTGTTTTCTATTCTGCGAACAATCATACTTTTATGGCTGCGATCGTAAACAAAAAGAGAAAGCCCGCGTCCATCTGATGTGCCTTCTTCAGAACGAGCTAAAACAAGTGATATATGAGCATCGCCGTTGGTAATAAAACGTTTAACGCCATTTAAATACCACTGATCTTCTTTTTCGTTATACGTTGCCCTAAGCTGAACAGCCTGTAAATCGGAACCTGCATCAGGCTCAGTTAAATCCATTGCTGCTGTTTCACCTAAAGTAAAGCGAGGCAAAAACTGATCTTTAATTTCATCTGAACCAAATTCATGGATAGTTTCGGCACAATCCTGCAATCCCCAAATATTTGCAAAACCTGCATCAGCACGCGACACAATTTCGCCTGCCATAATATAAGGTACAATTGAAAAGTTTAAGCCTCCATATTTTCTTGGCAGAGAAATCCCGGTTAATCCTGCATCAACCAATGCCTGATAATTTGCAACGGTTCCTTTTGCATAATGTACTTCATTATCAATCAATAACGGGCCATCATGATCTACCGACTCTGCATTTGGACTTATTATATCGCCACAGATTTCGCCAATAATTTCCATTACTTTATCGTAACTGTCCATAGTGTCTTCGAAATCGAGCGGAGCATAATCAAAATTATCTTTATCGATATAGTCTTTTTCTTTCAATCTTACCAATTTCTCCATGGTAGGATGATTGAGATGAAATTTTAAGTCTTTATTGTCTGTAAAAAAGTTAGCCATGTTATTTCGAATTTGTTTTATAATACTTAATCATCTTTGGAATTACTTCATCCACGCTTCCAATTATCGTATAATCAGCGATTTGATTAATCGGAGCATGTGGATCTGTATTTATAGAAATAATTTTTGATGATTCATCCATCCCAGCCCTATGTTGCACCGCACCTGAAATTCCGCACGCAATATACAATTTTGGACGAACGGTAACTCCGGTTTGACCAATTTGGCGTTCGTGAGGAACATATCCTGCATCAACAGCAGCGCGCGATGCACCAACTTCGCCACCAAGCAAATCTGCCAAATCGTAAAGCAAACGGAAATTTTCTACACTTCCAACACCATAACCGCCTGCAATTATTATCTGAGAATTTTTAATATTGATTTTTTGCTTTTCAATATGACGATCAATGATTTGAACTGCAAAATCAAGCTCATCAAAAACATCTTTTAAATCAATATTTATAACTTTTCCTTTATAGGTCTCAGATTTAATCTCTTTTTTCATAACCCCTTCCCTTACTGTAGCAATTTGAGGGCGCGTATCCGGATTGATGATGGTTGCAATAATGTTTCCACCAAAAGCCGGACGAATTTGGTAAAGAAGATTTTCATAAACTTTTTGTTGCTTTTTATCTTCATGATTTCCTATAACTAAACTTGTGCAATCTGCAGTAAGTCCGCATTTTAATGCTGAAGCGATTCTTGGAGCAATATCTCGTCCGATTGAACTTGCGCCAAAGAGCACAATTTCAGGTTTTTGTTCCTGAAAAAGCTTTATCAGTAATTTGGCATGCGGACCGGTTGTAAATGGAAAAAGTTTTTTATCGTTGGCAATATGGATAAAATCAACGCCAAACGGAAAAATTTCTTTTTCAATTCCATTTAAATCAGTTCCTAATACAACC
>JAZDJM010000261.1:0-3620 GCA_043804305.1 Bacteroidota bacterium | reverse complement strand
CAGCAAATACTTTAACGGAATACTGTCGATTATAGCTAAGTTTGATGCAGGGAATTTTAAAATTGAAATTTTCGGACAAAATATTCCAACAGAAGACCAAAATGCTTATAAACACATGCTTATCGAAAATAAAGTTCTGTTAGAAAAAGGTAAAGAATTTAAAGCCGCCATTGTTAATTTAAAGCAAAAAGGCTTAAAAACAGAAGCCGCATTTTCAGAACTGCTTGGTTTAGTAGGCGATCCGTATAAAGCCATGTTAAATATTTAGACTAGATAGATTTATGAACTGATATTTTTCAAACAAATAATCCGAATACTATTTTAATATAAATCCATACACCATCATTTTGCAGTTTGATTAGAATCCTTAAAATGATGTTATTTCAATTTTCATCTTATAATGAGGCTTCCTCAAAAAATAAAACTGATTCAAAATAGTTAATTTTACAATTATGAATTTTATTATTCTTTACAACATTACAGATTTTTCTTATTTTTGTAAGAAAACATGCTAAAGAATTTAAAATCCTTGTTTATTGTCACTGAAGAAGAGCAAAAGAACGCAGTTTCTGAAACTCAAACATCTGCTCAGTCTACCAGTACTGTGAATGTAGTAAACCCAAATGCTGTTCCAAGCACTGGAAAAATAGACAATACCATTTTAGATAAACTACTACAAGCTCTTGAAGATAACAACCAGGCCGGTTTCGATTATTTTGAATTCAGAAAAGCCATGCTTACACTTGTAGCATTGCCTATGGACGAAGCCACAAAGTTTCAGTCAACCTTTGCTACAGCCGCAACGATGGGAGTAACACTTGAAAAACTACTCGAATCGATAGCGTTTTACAAAAAAGTGCTTTCAAACGAGGAAGATAACTTTAGCAAAGCCATCAAAGAGCAAACAACAAATAACATCAATAATAAGTTAAGCGAAAAGGAGAAAATTACAGCTCTTATCAAAGAGAAAAGTGATAAAATTCAGAAACTTACCGAAGAGATTCGGGCATCTCAGGCAGAAATTCTTGAAATCAATTCATTTATTGAAGCTTCTGAAATTAAAATTAAAGAAACCTCATTAAATTTTGAAACATCTTTAAACGTTCTGAAAAATCAATTGGAACAAGATGCCATTAAATTAAAACAATACATAAAATAAGACTTACATTCAATTTAAATATTTTGAAATGAACACGATTACATCAAAAAGTTTTTGGCAAAAACCCGAAGGAAAAACAGGGATTATCGGATTAATTGCAATGATAGGTGGCGGCGGTTATTTACTTTATAAAGCGCTGCCTTTTCTCATTTCCCTAACAGAAAATGTTCTTTATCTTTCATTTTTACTTCTGGGTTTAGGTGCATTAATCTACATCATTCTCGATCCAAAAATTAGAAATCTGATTTTTTATCTCTACAAATCTGTTATCCGATGGATTACCGGGATGTTTATCCAAATCGATCCCATTGGTATCCTAAAATCTTACATCGATGAGTTAAAAACCAATCTGAAAAATATGAATAAGCAATTGGCTATTGTAAAAGGCCAGATGCAACGCTTAAAAATTCTGATTGAGGAAAATAAAAAAACGATTGCCAACAATTTAAAACTGGCAAGCAAGGCTAAAGAAAGCGATAAAGAGGCAATAATGATACTTAAATCGAGAAAAGCCGGACGATTGCAGGAATCAAATTTAAGATTAGACGACTTATATAAGAAGCTGGAGTTACTGTACAGAGTTTTAATTAAAATGTATGAGAATTCCGAAATTATGCTCGAAGATATTGAAGATCAGGTAATGGTTAAAGAGCAAGAGCGTAAGGCTATCAGAGCTAGTCATTCGGCCATGAAATCGGCACTTAATATAATTGCCGGAAACAGCGATAAAAGAGAGATGTTTGATCAGGCCTTGGAAGCAATTGCCGATGATGTTAGCCTAAAAATAGGCGAAATGGAGCGCTTTATGGAAATGTCGACAAACTTTATGCAATCCATTGATTTGCAAAATGGTGTATTCGAAGAAGAAGGATTGCAACTGCTCGAAAAATGGGAAAAGGAAGGCGTTTCTTTACTTCTTGGAAATGAAAAAGATTTGCTAATCAATAAATCAAAAAGCGATACTGACATTATCGATCTGGATGAAACCATTTCGAGCAGCAAATCCACGCATAAAAATCAATATAGCGACTTATTTAACATTTAATAAAAATTATAACAACGAGCATGTTCGTTAAAAAAAATACGGAGGAAAATCTCATATGCGAGAACCAACCGGCCTTAATCTAAAACTTATTTACGGATGAAACGCACATGCCAAAAGGTATTTTCGACACATAAGAGGATGATTTTAATCGGCATGAAGTTCCATATGACCTTAAACAGAAAAATTATAAACATATGAAAACAAGATTAACCCCTTTTTCAAAATTAATTATCACTTTAATTATAGTAGGTTCCATCGGCTTTGCATTATATAACCTTAATAAAAATCCTGACCTAAAAAATTCATTGTCAAAAATAACCAAAGATTTGCCTGAAGGCTATACCGAAGTTATCAATGTTGGAGTTGTTACTTGGGGCGGTTATGCCGGCGGACAGTATTTTAATGAAGGATTTAAAGCCAACGAAAATTCAAGGTTCTTTAAAGACTATGGATTTAAAGTGAATTTTGAGGTTATTGACGATTTTGATGCTTCACGCGATGCATTTAAAAATGGGAATATAGACCTTTTGTGGGCAACAATTGATGCTCTGCCTACAGAAATGGAAGGCCTTTCTCAATTTGACCCGCAAGTTGTTTTTCAGGCAGATTGGAGCCGGGGTGGCGATGCGGTTGTAGCCCGCAGAGGCATTAATACGGTTTCTGATTTAAAAGGCAAAAAAATTGCCGTAGCCCCCATGACACCATCACATTCTTTCTTGCTCTGGCTATTAGATGCAGGAGATTTAGCTTTAAAAGATGTTGTGGTAATTGAAGTTCCAAGTGCAATTGATGCTGCAGATGCTTTTAAATCGAATACCGTTGATGCTGCAGTTGTTTGGAGTCCGGATGATCAGGATTGCATTACAAAAGTTCCAGGAGCAAGAATATTGGAAAGCACAAAAAACGCATCGCATATTATTGCCGATGTTTTTGTGGCTAAAAAACAGTTTATTCAGGAACATAAAGAACAATTGGAAAAATTATATACCGGTTGGATGATTGGAGCTGCTGAACTTAATCAAAGCGAATCAAATAAAATTAGAGCATCTAAAATTCTTGCTGAAGGTTTAAATTCACCTGAAGACTTTTGCCTTTTGGCAATAAAAAATGTTCGCCTGGCAACACATGGCGATAATCTCGATTTTTTTGGATATAATCCAGATTATCAGGGCGTAACAGGCGAAGCTCTTTACAATAAAATGAAGGTAAAATACGACGAAATTGGCTACAATACTGCAAATGCCAGAAGTTGGAGATTACTGGCTTCTGATGTTGTAAAAAATGTGTCATTATCAGGTCCTGAACAACTTAGCGAATCTCAAAAAGTTTTCAAAAAAACAACGGAAGAGGATGTTCAAAAAGAAGCTATCTCTACCAAAAGAGTTTCTATTTCGTTTCGTACAGGAGAATATATGC
>JAZDJM010000260.1:0-2090 GCA_043804305.1 Bacteroidota bacterium | reverse complement strand
GCACGGCTCTGGATGCTTTCATTATATGCTGCAGTTCCGGTATTTATTATGTACATCAGGTCATTGTATCCGGATGAACTTAACAGGAAAATATTAATTGCATTTCAGGCAATTGCCGGCATAGCCATCTTCATTGTATTATTTCTGCCTAAAGATATTTTTGTTTACACAGTCACACCATACAGGATTATTATTGCCATGGCTGCAATTTATGTGATGATTGTTATAATCAGGGCTTTAATCAGAAAAAGAGATTTTGCCGCTATTTTTTTGGTGGGATTTGCCATTTTTTTCATCGCCATCATTAACGATATTTTACTTTTTGAAGAAATTATAAAAACCACTAACCTTGGATCAATTGGTTTGTTCATTTTCGTTTTTTCACAGGCATACATGCTCACTGCCAGATCAGCAAGAGCTTTCAGTCAAAACCAGGATCTTACAAAACAATTGGAATTTCAAAAAAACAATCTTGAAAATCTGGTTAAAATACGCACCACAGAAATTGAAAAACAAAACGAAACACTTGAAATCCAGGCAAAAAAACTTGAACAAGCCAACAATTCAATTACGTCCGGTATTACATATGCCAGCAGGATTCAAAATGCATTATTGCCATCAAAAAGCTGTCTTGAAAATGTTTTTCCTGACAGTTTTATCTTATTCAAACCCAGAGACATTGTAAGTGGCGATTTTTACTGGTTGAAAAAAACAGGAAACCTGTTAAAAATAGTCGTGGCTGATTGTACCGGGCATGGAGTGCCTGGCGCTTTCATGAGCTTGCTCGGTATTTCATATCTTAATGAAATTGCTGTTAAGCAAGATTTTTCAAATGCCAGTAACATTCTTGAACAATTGAGACAGCAGGTTAAAAACTCATTAAAGCAATCAGAAACGATAAGCGGTGAAGTTCCAGATCATAATCTTCTACAGGAAATTCAGGGCAATATTTCTGAAAACAGTTCGGTTTTTTATGACCTTGAAGTAAAAGATGGTATTGACATGGCGCTTTGTGTCATCAATACCAGCACGCTTATTTTGGATTTTGCAGGGGCCAACTGCCCATTGTATATGATCAGGAATAATGAATTCACAGAAATTGAGCCTACTTATAATCCGGTTGGGATTTATTTCAGGGAAGAAGAATACCAAAATCACCATATCCAACTACAGAATGGCGATATTTTGTATTTGTTTACAGATGGTTTTATTGACATGTTTGGTGGCGAAAATGGCGGAAAGTTTTATGCCGGAAGGTTCAAGAAACTACTGGTAGACATACATGAAAAACCAATGAAAGATCAGCAGAAAATCCTGGAAAATACAATTAAAGAATGGATTGGTGATTTTCCACAAATTGATGATATTCTTGTTTTAGGGATTAGAATTATGTAAAATATTTTTATGAAAATCAATAGCAAAATCAAGAGATCCTTGTTCTACAATTTAATTTTAATTTTATCGAACTTTGGTTTCAGCTTTGCACAAACCAATCCATTTTGGTTTGAACAAATTTCTTTTGAAGAAGGTCTATCACAAAGCACCATTAGTTCCATCATACAAGATGAAAAAGGATTTTTATGGTTTGGCACCGATGATGGACTGAACCGTTATGATGGACAATTTACAGTTTATAAAAGCAATGTTGATGATCCAAACAGCATTGGCGCCAATCAGATTCAATGCTTAACAATCAGTCCGGAAGGAAATTTATGGATTGGTACACCTTCCGGATTAAATTTGTTTAAACCTGAAGAGGAAAAGTTTTACCAGGTCTTTAAATATCCTTCCAATGGACAATTTCATAAACAATATATTATGTCGATGGTTTTCGACAAACAAGGTTGTTTGTGGGTTGGAACAAACTTATATGGATTTGCAAGGTTACAAATAATGCAAGATTCAATAATTGAACTACTCAATTCCAATGATTTGGAAGTTGAATATGTTGGAGCTGTAAAATGCTGCTACCTTGATTCTGAAGGATTGGTGTGGATTGGAACACAACATGCAGGATTACTTTGTTTTAACAAGAACAATTTAGTCAAACGACTTCCAGAAAAGTCAGGTAAGGGAAACACATTAAGCAG
>JAZDJM010000259.1:0-4495 GCA_043804305.1 Bacteroidota bacterium | reverse complement strand
AGCTTCAACCTTAAGTTCTTTTTCCAGTCTTTTCTCTATCCCGGGTTTCAAATAACGAAGACCTGAGCTGATAACAAATCCCGTATTGTTCAGTTTTCGCTCTGTATTCTGCTTAAGTGTGCTTCTTACCGAACTTCCTGTAAGCAATGATCCGGCGATTATGGCAGCCAATAATGCAATGATTAGAAACTGATAAAAGAGCTGTTTTTTATAGTAAAAAATGGAACGATAAATAATATGAAGCCTATTGATACGCATAAAGCATTGTTTTATTGCCTGAGGATTCCTTTTTCGATATGCAGTTGTTTTTGCATTTTTGCGGCCAGATTTTTTGAATGCGTAACAACGATTAAGGTTGTTCCTAATTCTTTATTCAAATCCGTTAAAACGTCCGTTAACACTTCGGAATTAGCAGAATCCAAAGAACCCGTAGGTTCATCGGCCAGTATCAGTGAAGGTTTATTAATTAATGCCCTGACCAAAGTTGCTCTTTGAGCTTCTCCTCCCGATATTTGAGACGGAAACTTGTTTTTAAGTTCTAAAATCCCTGTTTTTTCCATTAGACTCAGTGCATAATCAATCGAATTGACGTTATTTCTTTTATTTTTAGGGGAAGCAAGCAATGGCAGGCAAATATTTTCAAAAACAGTAAGATGTGGCATTAATAAATGATCCTGAAACACAAAACCAACATTATTGTTTCGATATGCAGCCGCTTCATCGGTCGTAAACAGACTGATATCACTATCCTTAAAAAAAACCTTTCCACTATCAGGAAGAAGCAATCCTCCGATTATATTTAAAAGCGTAGTTTTTCCGGAACCGGAAGGACCGGTAATTGCTAGTGAACATTTTTCTATTATTTCCAAATCAAGATTATCAAGAACCAAACCTCTTTGTGGATATGACTTGGATATGTTACTTATTTTTAGCATTTTGATTCATTTAATTATTCGATTCGAATACGGAATTATACACTTCAATTAATCCAAAAGCCATTTTTTCAGGGCTGTTGAAATTTTTAATGGTTTCTTTTCCTGTTTCACCGGTTTTTTTCAATTTTTCCCTGTCGCTTAATGCTTCATCGAGCGCTTCAACAAGGTATTCATGAATATCGTGCGAATAGGTAAAGCCGCCTTTGGTGCTTCTGATTATCTCAGGAAAAGAACCTGTATGTGGCTGAACAACAGGAACCCCATGCGATATCGCTTCAAGTAAGTATAGCCCGAATGCATCGTGTTTTCGTACCGGAACGCACAATAAATCGATGGAATTGAAAAACGATTCCTTTTGTTTTCCGGTGAATGAATGATAAAGTATTACGTCTTTTTCGAAACCTTCTTTTTTTAATTTTGAAATTTGAAGATGGATAAATCTTTTTTCGTCGGATGTAAAACCTCCGCTCAAATGAAGTTTTAGATCGAATAAAGCGCTTTTTTGTTTTAAAGCAATAAATGCATCAACGAGTTTATCCAAACCATTCATTTTATTTAATCTGGAATAAAACCCAATGGCCGGGGCGCTAGTCAAGCTTTTCTCTATGGTTTGCCCAACAACTTCGAGTGCAGGCGGAACAACATGAATTTTATTTTCATCAATCCCTGTTTTCGAAATAAAATATTGTTTGAAATAATTGCTGGTGGCAATAAATTTATCGATATGTTTTTCTTCTTCGGCAATTAGTTTCCATGCCTGACTTGCATAGGGTTCTTGCATTTCGTTTATCCAATCGTCTTCATTTTGCAGCGAACAAATTACAGGTTTATTTATTTCCTGTTTCAGTTGGGCAGCCAATCCGATAATGAGCGCATTGGAAATATGAATAATATCTGTTCCCCCGGATTTGATGATATATTCCGCCAGGCGTTTAACCTCCTTTTTGCGTGCGGGATTCTTCGAGCGAATCATATTTAAAGTGGTGGTTTCCAAACCTTCAGGATTGGTTGTTCCTGCCTGTTTTGCAGCAAAATTCAACATAATTGATGAATCCAAAATCCGATCAACAAAAGTTGGCATGGCATTTAACAGCGGAACTTTTTCTCTGAGAAACAGTGAGACTGCTCCAAAAAACACTTTATTCTCCAATTCCTCGCCAAAATTCTCCTGGCCTGGTGGAAGATATAAAGGAATTGCCGAGACATCAATGCCTTCAACTTTCTTTAACCATGAAACGTATAAGGTATCTCTCTGACAGTTGCCACAATAAAAATTATCTCCTGAACCGGGTATTAAATATGTAATTTTCATTTATATAGATTTTTTTAAAACAAATTTTTTAGTAGAATGACTAAAATTTATTCGCTCCTGCTTTTCATTCACTTTTTATTAGATTTATTTGGTGGAACTTAGTGGATTAGAGCTTTTTTTGCCTAGTGTTTCTTGTCACCAAGGCGCTAAACCACCAAATTACACCAAAATTCAAATTGTACAAAATCCAACTTGGTGAGGAATATTACCGCTCATAAAAAGAATTTTAGACATTACTAAATCTTTTTCCCAAATGCCATTAATCTTCCATCCTCGGTTAAGATTAAAAACATATTATCAATTACAGCTGTTGTACTACTTATTGCTTTTCCGGTATCAAAACTCCAAATTTTTTCTCCATTGTCGAGATTCAACATATAGATATTTCCATCACGACTTCCAAATAATACTATCTCATTCGAAATAACAGCCGAAGCTGTAATTCGGCCATTAGTCCTGAATTTCCATTCTACATTACCGCTTTCCATATCATAGCAATACATATATTTATCCTCACTACCCACTAATACTTTGCATTTGTCAATGGCCGGTGTTGCAAGAAGAACACTTTCTTCACTTTGTCGCCCCGATTTCCAAGCTGTTTGCATAGTACTTAAATTTATGGCGAAAAAATTACCATCGTAATCACCTACAAATGCTTTATTTGCAGAAATGGCAGGTGAACCGGCCAGATAAACGCCCAAATCGCTTTTATTTTGCTCTTTTCCGGTGGATGCATCAGCTAATCTTAAATAACCATCGCAACCGCCGAATACAATTTTGTTGTGAAAAACAGCCGGAGTGCCATTGATAAAATTCTCTGTTTCAATTTTCCAGATTAACTTTCCGTTTGCCGGATCAACACAATGGAGATTGTAATCATAACTGCCAACAATAATATAGCTTTTATCCTGATTTCTCCAAATATTTGCAGATCCAACTATCTGATTTACTGTTTTATATTCCCAAAGTAAAACTCCCGATTTTGCATCCAGAGCTCTTAAAACGCCATCAAGCGCTCCAAAAACAACTTTATTGTCAATGAGTATAGGTGTTGATTCAATACCACTTTCAATCTTGTATTTCCAAAGAATCGTTCCTTCAATCTTAATTGCATATATCTCTCCGCCAGTGTTGGCAAAATAAATAATTCCATTCTTAACCACCGGGGAGGATACCGTTCTAAGGTTAGTTTTTACAGACCATAAAAGCTGAGGGGAAGACGAAATGACAACTTCTGTCCTACCCGATAAATCAGCACTTCCTCGATAAATTGGCCACTCCTTACTTTTTACCTGTGTAAAAGCGGAAACATTTAATAGCAAAAAGAAACATAAAAGTAGAAATCTGCTCATCTTTGATTATTTTTCGCGCAAACTTAGGGCTGCCGTAGGACAAATATCGACAAGTTTATTGATATTTTTTGAAATTATATCATTGAACTGATGCGTTAATGGTTGAGAAATAATACTTCTAAAACCTCTTCCCTGAAATCCAAGAAACTGAAAATCAGCTTCCTTTTGTAATAATCTTACACATAAACCGCATTTGATGCATTTGGCATGTTCAAAAATCAATCCATTGGACTCATTAATTTTCTTTTCGATTGGATAAAAAGTTGATTTATTTTTCGGATTACTCAATTGATAGTCTGATGCAATTGATCTTAATTCGCAGTTTTCGCTTGCCCTGCAATCGCAATGCATACAATTTTCAGCTTCTTTAATGCAATCATTATCGCTTGAAGGTGAAGAAAATCTTTCTGAATTAACAGGAGTTTCCTGCAACCATGCTTTCTTGTCAATTTCATCAATTTTGCCTATTGTGGAATTAAATTCTTTGCTTTTTTGAATTTTAATACCTGTTTTAAGAAAATGATTGATGGCAATGGCTGCTTTTTTTGCTTGTGCAATATTGCGGATGATTTGTGAATTCTTTTGCGCTGCTTTTCCAATTTTAAAAACAGGAATCGAATTGATGGTCAATGAATCGTTTTCACATATCAAATCTGAATCTGAAATAATAGCGTTGCTGTCAAAATCAAAATTAGAGGATGCAATAAGAAAAGTATCAAAACTCTTACTTAAAGATTCTGAAATCAAATTTTCATCAATTTTTTGACCATAAACAACATTGATATTTTGCAATACGTTTTTTAGCTCATTTTGAAAATATGCACTAATCTTCTCATTTTCAGACGCATTCGAATTACTTATACGATTTGTTTTTTCGAATAAGGTGCATTGAT
>JAZDJM010000258.1:0-4109 GCA_043804305.1 Bacteroidota bacterium | reverse complement strand
TCTTCTTCCTGAAATTCTTTTCGATTTGGCTAAATGGGATTTGAAGCCCAAATACGAGGATTCGCTTCGCGGACTGATTAGGACTTTGGATGCAAATCAGGGACTCATTATTGAACTTGCCGCTCATACCGATGCTCAGGGCAATGCCGAACAAAACGACATCCTCAGCCAAAAACGCGCAGAATCTGTTGTTGAATACCTTATTCTCCGAGGCATTGATCCGGCCCGTTTGGTCGCAAAAGGTTATGGTGAACGGGCACCACGTACTATCGAAAAAACTTTACACAAAAATGGTTTAATTATTGAAGAAGGCACCTTACTTTCTGAAAACTATATCGATAATCTGCCTGAAAATCAAAAACAGGCTGCTCATGAATTAAACCGGAGAATTGAATTTAAAGTTTTGGCCAGGAATTACAAAACCATTGACTACCGTGAGCAGGAAACAACAAAAACTGTTGATATTGTTGAAAAAGGAATGGAAAATGCAATTGCCGTTACTTTACTTTCTAAGGATATTTGGGAAATGAATGGAAAAATCAACAATTTTCCTGATCGACTAATCTACACCCCTTTAACTAATCTAAATACGATTAGTGTTGAGTTTGCATTAAAACTTTTAAGCGATGGAATTATTTCAAAAACCGATTTTGAGGGTAATTCGGAAAGCCTTATTCAAGTCGGAAATATTGCTCATAAATCCATTATCAATATCCGCGAATTAACTATTGGCAATAAGAAAATTGATAATGTAAAAGTTTGGGTTTGGCATAACTCGGTTTACCCAATTCTTCTCAATACAGAAACCTTAAATCGTTTTGGAAAACCCGAATTTGATACTAAAACAAATAAAATTCTGATATTTAAATAGATGGACAATTCACTGAAATACAATCAACGCGGTGTTTCCGCTTCAAAAGAAGATGTTCATCAAGCGATTAAAAATATTGATAAAGGATTGTTTCCAAAAGCGTTCTGCAAAATTATTCCTGATATTCTGGCCGGTGATAACGATTATTGCACGATTATGCATGCCGACGGAGCGGGTACAAAATCATCTTTGGCTTATATGTACTGGAAAGAAACCGGTGATCTTTCCGTTTGGAAAGGAATTGCCCAGGATGCCATTGTAATGAATTTAGATGATTTACTTTGCGTTGGAGCAACCGAAAATATTTTGCTTTCTTCAACGATAGGCAGAAATAAAAACCGGATACCCGGTGAGATTATTGCCGAAATAATAAATGGAACGGAAGAATTCCTTGGAAAAATGCGTGAATTGGGGATATCAATCTATTCCACCGGTGGCGAAACGGCCGATGTTGGCGATTTGGTACAGACTATTATTGTTGATTCAACCGTTACTGCACGAATGAAACGATCAGATGTTATTGACAATGCCAAAATTCAAACAGGCGATGTAATTGTTGGTTTGAGTAGTTTCGGACAAGCAAGCTACGAAACTGAATACAATGGCGGAATGGGAAGTAATGGATTAACTTCTGCCCGACACGATGTTTTTGCACATGATTTGGCAAAGAAATATCCGGAATCCTATGATTCACTTATTCCTGAAAATCTGGTTTACTCCGGAAAATTGAAACTTACCGATTCTACTGAAATCGAAGGTGTCAATGCCGGAAAATTAGTGCTTTCACCAACCCGAACTTATGCTCCCATCATTAAAAATATATTGGAGAATTTCAGAAGTAAGATTCATGGAATTATCCATTGTAGTGGTGGAGCACAAACTAAAGTATTGCACTTTATTGATAATCTGCATATTGTAAAAGATAATCTATTTGAAATTCCGCCTTTATTCAAACTAATACAACAACAATCAAATACCGATTGGAAGGAAATGTATAAAGTTTTTAATATGGGTCACCGTATGGAATTGTATGTACCTGAATCAATTGCATCACAAATCATCCAAATATCCAAAAACTTTCATGTTGATGCTCAAATTATTGGCCGTGTTGAAAATTTCAAAACTAAAATGCTTTCAATAAGTAGTTCTGTTGGAAAATTTGAGTATTTTCAAGCTTAAATTATCTAATATTTTGGGAAAAAAGTTTTTTATCGCAAAGAACGCTAAGAATTCGCAAAGAACGCAAAGTGTTTTTACCGCTCATAATAAAAAGCTTAGCGTACTTTGCGCACCATTGCGCCCTTTGCGTTAAAAACACGCTTGTATATTTTTTTTACCGCAGTGAATGCTAAGAATTCGCTAAGAACGCAATGTTCCTATACGTCTGATAATATATTGCTTAGCGTACTATGCGATTCCATTGCGCCCTTTGCGTTAAAAAAAACATTTTGGGTATTTCTAAAGACACATGTCTGATTGAATAAAGGGTTTTCAAATCTGTAAAATCCATTTCATTTGCCTATTTTTGTGCAAAATTTCAATTCAATGCAAGGAAAAATAAATGTTCAGGTATCCTCTGAAATCGGTGAATTAGAAGCAGTAATTTTGCATTCACCCGGAAGTGAAGTAGAGAATATGACACCTCAGAACGCCGAGCGTGCACTATACTCTGATATTCTGAATCTTACTATAGCAGCAAAGGAGTACAGCGAACTTGAGCAAGTGCTCCATAAAGTTACACGTACTTTTCAGGTCAAAGACTTATTGTTTGATATCTTGAAAAATGATAAAGTCCGCGAAAACATGATTCATCGGATCGTTAGAAATGAACATATTGAGGCTTACGAGCCTTTTCTTCAGCAAATGGATAATCAGGAACTGGCAAGGCAGTTTATTGAAGGCGGTGAGATGCTAAAGAATAATTTAACCCGGTTTTTAAATCCTGATCGTTTCAGCTTTAAGCCGCTGCATAATTTCTTCTTTACCCGCGATGCATCAATTACGGTAAACAATAAAATCCTTATTGCAAAAATGGCCAATAAAGTCAGAGACCGCGAGTCGCTGATCATGGAAAGTATTTTTGATTATCATCCTTATTTTAGTGCAAAAACGGTTAATCCTGTAAACTACGAGGGATTTACGGATGAAGTTAAAATTGAAGGCGGCGATGTGCTCATTGCCAGAGATGATATTTTATTGATTGGCCTAGGCCCCAGAACTTCATCGCAAGGCATTGATTTTGTTATCGAATGCTTAAAAAACACTAAAGAACGAAAATATATTATCGTACAGGAATTGCCCCAATCACCTGAATCTTTTATTCACCTCGATATGGCCTTTACCTTTTTGGATAAAGACCAGTGCATGATTTATGAACCTGTGATTCTGCAACCCAATCGGTTTCAAACTATTCTGATAGCTATCGACAATGGAAAAGTAGAAAGTATTAAGGAAGTTGATAATATTCTGACTGCCTTAAAAACACTTGGAATGGATTTAAAACCAATCAATTGTGGGGGTGCAGGCGATAAATTCTCCATGGAACGCGAACAATGGCACAGTGGCACCAATTTTTTTGCCATTGCTCCCGGAAAGGTGATAGGATATGGCCGTAATGAATACACAATCAATGAATTAAATAAAAACGGCTTTGATGTTTTAAAAGCGCAGGATGTAATTCAGGATAAAATCAAACTGTCTGATTATCAAAAATACGTAATTACCATCGAAGGCTCCGAACTTGCCCGCGGTGGAGGAGGAGCGCGCTGCATGACCATGCCTGTTGCACGAAAAGCCGTAAAATGGTAATATGAATTCGAAAGGAAAATTATACCTCATTCCTAACACATTAGGTTCAGAAGATTTGAATGCAATTCTTCCGCAAGGAAATCTTGCAATAATTGCAAATCTGAAAACTTTTATTGTAGAAGATTTAAGAACTGCCCGTCGTTTTTTAAGCAAAGCCGGTTTAAGCGGGCAGATTGAGCATTTACAGTTTTTTTTATTGAATGAACATACAAAACCAGGCGAAATTACAGATTATCTGAGTGTTACAAGCAAAGGAGAAGATATTGGATTACTTTCAGATGCCGGTGTTCCCTGTGTGGCCGATCCCGGAGCTGATATTGTTGCTAGGGCGCAACAGGCCAATATTCAGGTTGTTCCTTTGGTTGGCCCTTCATCTATTGTTATGGCCTTAATGGCCTCCGGCTTTAATGGCCAGAACTTTGCTTTTGTG
>JAZDJM010000257.1:0-3269 GCA_043804305.1 Bacteroidota bacterium | reverse complement strand
GAAGAATGGGGATTTATTGGAAGTGCCTTGCTTATTATTATATTCATGGGGTTTTTAATTCGAATTCTTTATGTTGCAGAGCGACAGCGATCAACCTTCAGCAGAATTTACGGTTATGGTGTTGCTTCAATATTGTTTTTTCATTTTGCAGTAAATATTGGCATGACCATAGGTTTAGCTCCCGTTATTGGAATACCGCTTCCCTTTTTAAGTTATGGCGGAAGCTCGTTGCTGGCTTTTACAATGCTGCTGTTTGTATTTATTAAAATGGATTCTTACAGGCTTGAATTGCTATAAACTCATTTTTCCTTAAAAATTCGGGTTTGTCGTGCTATCGATTCCTTATGAACCAATTCGAGTATCTTTATTAAAAAATCAGGCTCCAAACCAAGATTTGTTCCATTTTCCAGCCTTTCAATTAAAATATTTGACCAGCGTTTAAGTTGAAGAATGGTAATATTGTTTTCTTTTTTATATTGTCCGATGGCATCAATTATTTCCATCCTGCGGGCAAGTATGCCTATCATTTCTGCATCGAGACGGTCAATTTCTGTTCTAAATTCTTCAAGCCTTGATTCAAAAGCGATATCGCCTTTTTTTTCTCTGATAATCAGATTCTCGATCAACTTATTTAGCGCATTGGGAGTAATTTGTTGTTTTGCATCCGTTAATGCTGTTTCTGGATTGTAATGCGATTCTATCATTAAGCCATCCATCTCTAAATCCAATGCTTTTTGAGCTATTTCAGCCAATAAACTTCTCTTTCCGGATATATGGCTGGGATCTGTAAAAACTGGCAGATGAGGGTATAAACGTTTTAATTCTATCGGAATCTCCCACATAGGTGCATTTCTAAATGCCGATTTCTTAAAGAAATCAAAACCTCTGTGTATAGCTGCCAATTTGGTAATACCAGAATCATTTAAACGCTCAAAGGCGCCAATCCAAAGTGATAAATCAGGATTTAACGGATTCTTGATCATCACCGGAATATCCACTCCTCTGAGTGAGTCAGCTATTTCCTGAACAGAAAACGGATTTACTACAGTTCGTGCTCCCAACCAAAGCACATCAATCTGATATTTTAAGGCCAATTCAACATGTTTCGGATTTGCAACTTCAATGGTGGTTTTTAATCCGGTTTCCCGGTTTACGTTTTGAAGCCATTTCAAAGCCCGTTCACCATGGCCTTCAAACATATTTGGCCGTGTTCTGGGTTTCCACACTCCTGCCCTGAATAGTTTTACAGCTTTTATCTGAGCAAGTTGCCCGGCCGTTGACAAAAGTTGCTCTTCTGACTCTGCACTGCAAGGCCCGCTAATGATCAACGGTTGGTTATCTATAGTTAACCACGATTTCAGTTCTTTAATTATCAGATTATTACTCATTATGCAAAAATACAAATTTAGGCTTCGTGGAATTTAATTTGACTGGTTTTTATCTGTCAAAAATTTAACGTTTTGAAGAATGCACAACAATTTCTCGTCAGTTTATCAGAAATATCTATAATTCTTATCCTGTTTAATTATAAACTGCTAAAATGTTTTAACAATAAATTATAATCCGCTAAAAACTGTACCTTTGTATCTGGTTAATGATATGGAAAAACGCTGGGCAATTAAGGAAAAAGGCAACGAGCAGGTAATCAAAAACTTGTCAAAAGAGCTTGATATAAGCGGGCATCTTGCAAATTTACTTGTTCAGCGTGGAATAGAAACTTTCGAAGAAGCCCGTTCTTTTTTTCGCCCTGAATTAAGTCAGTTACACGATCCATTTCTAATGAAAGACATGGATAAAGCTGTTTCCAGAATATTAAAGGCCATAAATAATAAAGAAAAAATCCTGATTTATGGCGATTATGATGTTGATGGAACAACTGCCGTAGCTTTAGTGTATTCCTTTCTGAAAAAGATTGGTGCTAATCTTGAATTTTATATTCCCGACCGTTGTTCAGAAGGTTATGGGATTTCTTTAAAAGGAATTGATTTTGCTGCCGAGAATGAGTTTAAACTTGTAGTTGCACTTGACTGTGGGATTAAAGCAACTGATAAAATAAGCTATGCTCATGAAAAAGGCGTTGAATTTATTATTGGAGATCACCATAGGCCTGGCGATTCGCTTCCGGCTGCTGTTGCAGTTTTAGACCCAAAACGCTCAGATTGTCAGTATCCTTATAAAGAACTTTCGGGTTGTGGTGTTGGTTTTAAACTCGTTCAAGCCATTGCCCAAATCAAACAAATTCCTTTTAAGCAGCTAGAAGAATATCTCGATTTGGTTGCCATTAGTATTGCGGCAGACATTGTGCCAATTACCGGAGAAAATAGGGTGCTTGCTTTTTTTGGACTCCAAAAAATAAATAAATCGCCCAGAAAAGGCGTTGAGGCGATATTAAAATACACAAGCGTTAAAAAATCAAAACCGCGAAACCTTAATCAGGCAAATGATTATTTTGATAAGCCATTGAGTATTAGTGATTTGGTTTTTCAATTAGGGCCGCGAATCAATGCTGCCGGTCGAATTGAAAGTGGTAAAGATTCGGTTCGTTTGTTAATTTGTAAAACTCAGGATGAAGCTGATGTAATTGCGATTCAAATTAATGACTTAAATTCTGAGCGAAAAAGTCTGGATAGTAAGATTACGGAAGAAGCATTGAGCCTGATTGAAAAGGACATCAATCAAAGAAACAAAAAAGCAAATATTGTTTTTAAAGAAGACTGGTCAAAAGGCGTTATCGGTATTGTTGCCTCACGAATTATTGAAGTGTATTATAAACCAACTATCGTTTTTACTAAATCCAACGGATTTTTAACAGCCTCTTGCCGTTCCGTTCATGGCTTTGATATTTACGATGCAATTGAATCGTGCAGCGCTTACCTTGAGCACTTTGGAGGCCATACTTATGCCGCCGGATTATCCATTAAACCGGAAAATTATGATGCTTTTTGTGATTGCTTCGAAGCTTATGTTGAGAAAAATATTAGCAACGATTCATTAGTGCCAAAAATTAACATCGATTTAGAATTAAGTTTAAACGACCTGAATCGAAAATTCTATAGAATATTAAAGCAATTTGCACCTTTTGGACCCGGCAATATGGAGCCCGTTTTTCAGGTTAGTGAACTTATTGATACAGGCAATTCCCGAATTGTTGGCGAAAAACACCTGAAACTGGAGGTTGTTCATAAAAATACTTCCGGCTATCCCTTGTCAGGAATTGCATTTCAACAAG
This sequence comes from Bacteroidota bacterium, assembly GCA_043804305.1. Taxonomy (GTDB): domain Bacteria; phylum Bacteroidota; class Bacteroidia; order Bacteroidales; family UBA12170; genus UBA12170. The sequence goes on along the minus strand of JAZDJM010000257.1, from coordinate 40 downwards.
CCGATAAATTTCATTTAATTAAATCAAGCAGCGATTATTT
>JAZDJM010000256.1:0-7402 GCA_043804305.1 Bacteroidota bacterium | reverse complement strand
GAGCTGCACAAACGATGTGCAATACAATTCCATTCGACCAAAAATCAGCAGCTTTGAAACCGCAGATACCGAAATTAAAATAAAAGCACTTTTGGCACAAATGACGCTAAAAGAAAAAGCAGGACAAATGCTAAATGTAGGATTACCGGCATTGCTTAGCGGGGATTATTGGAGTAGCCGGAATAGTGCAGTTTTTGATACGCTTCGGTTTAGAAAATTAATTGTTGAGTATGCCATTGGTTCAATACACAATACGCCAGGTTATCCGCCAATCAAGGAAGAATGGTATAAAATAATTAAGACTATTCAGGATTCAGCCATTAAAAAAACAAGATTGGGAATACCGGTTTTGTATGGAATTGATAATATTCATGGGGCAAATTATGTCAATTCTTCAACGATGTTTCCGCATCAGATTGCAATTGCGGCAAGTTGGAATACAACTTTGGCAAAAGAGTGTGGTTCAATTACTTCGTATGAATCAAGAGCAGCCTCTCTTCCTTGGAATTTTAACCCGAATGCAGATGTTGCTATTAATCCGCTTTGGGGAAGAATAGGTGAAAGTTTTGGTGAAGATCCGTATTTAAATTCTGAAATGGTTTCTGCTTATCTTTTTGGCTCTCAGGAAAAAGGATTGCAGGACTCAATGAGCACCGCGGTTTGTCTGAAACATTTTATTGGTTATGGAGCCGGAATTAATGGGAAAGACAGGGCAAATGCACTCATTCCTGAAAATAATCTGCGTCAATATTTTTTACCTCCTTTTGAGAAAGCAATTATAAACGGTGCAATGGGCGTAATGATAAGTTCGAATGCGGTAAACGGATTGCCATGCCACATTAATAAATATTATATTACTGATATTCTTAAGGGTGAATTAGGATTTAAAGGTGTTGTGATATCAGACTTTAGTGATATTGATTTTTTGGTTGGGTCTCATCTTTCTGCAAAATCCAAGCGCGAAGCAACCAAACTTGCTGTAAACGCAGGTCTCGACTTAATAATGAATCCATTCAATGCTGACGTTGTTGATTATATCGTTGATTTGGTTGAACAAAATGAAATACCAATGAGCAGAATTGACGATGCTGTTAGCCGGATTCTTCGATTGAAATTCTATTTAAATTTATTCGAAGTTCCATACAATAATCCTGAGAATTATCCCGAATTTGCCGGATTTAAACATATGGATGCTAATTATAGAGCAGCAAGTGAGGCGATTACCTTACTAAAAAATTCTCAAAATATTTTACCTCTTTCGACTGATAAGAAAGTTTTGGTTACAGGCTATGCTGCAAACTCATTAAATGTTTTAAACGGTGCCTGGTCGCGATCCTTTTTGGGTCAGGAAACCAAATTTAACGATACAAGCAAACTAACAATACTGGATGCTATAAAATTGGAGCTTGGTGAATCCCGTGTTGAATATATAGAAGGAACTGACTATCTAAATGATATCAATTCGGATGATGCAGTTAATAAAGCTGAGCATATTGATTATATCATTGCCTGCGTTGGTGAAATTCCGGCATCCGAAAAGCCTTCCGACATCAATGAGCTTGAACTTCCTGAAGTCCAACAGGAATTAATCAAAAAACTTTCTGCAACTAAAAAACCAATCATTTTGGTAATGGTGCAAGGGCGACCAAGAATAATTCGAAAAATTGAACCTCTTGTTGATGCAGTTTTAATGGCCTATTTACCTGGTGATGAGGGTGGAAGAGCAGTTTCTGATATTCTTTTCGGAAAGATTAATCCAAGCGGAAAATTGCCATACACCTACCCAAAATATTCCGGCAATTACCTGACTTACTATCACAAAAAAGCAGATATCAGAGATGTAAGTTGGGGTTATAATGGATTTTACTCCCAATACGATTTTGGCCATGGACTGTCGTATACACAATTTGAGTATTCAAACTTCAAGATCAGTGCCGATACAATAAGAAATATAGATGTATTAAATCTGCAAGTTGATATTAAAAATACCGGAGAAATTTCAGGAAAAGAAATTGTTCAACTTTATCTTAAAGATTTGGTTGCCACACTTTCGCCCGATTCCAGAAAATTAGTCCGATTTACAAAAATTGAACTTAATCCCGGCGAGTCAAAAACAGTATCTTTCACTTTGAATTCTGTTGATTTACAAAGCATTGGGATTGAAAATAAATGGATAATTGAAGACGGCGAGTTTGAAGTTCAGATTGGAGGAAAACCAATGGATTTGTTGAAACAGAAATTTTATTTTGAGAATAATCTTTAAAATTTATTGGCTAATTAAATTAATATAAGTTGGAAAATATTGATATTTAAACAGATTTACACAAAACCAATTTAAAATGATGGTTAAAAAAAATTTAGTTGTTCTTTTTTTATTAATCTCACTTGGCTCTTTTGCTCAGATTTATAAACCAATCTGGCAAAATGAGTTGAATGCGTTTGATTCTCTAAACGGAAGCACGCCACCTCAAAATGGCATTTTATTTACTGGAAGTTCATCCATAAAATTCTGGAAAGAACCGGCTATAGATTTTAATAATCCGGCAATAATTAACAGAGGGTTTGGCGGCTCTCAAATTATCGATTTGATTGAGAATTTCGATCAGGTAATTTTAAAATATCATCCTGAAACAATTGTAATCTATTCCGGCGATAATGATATACAGGAAGGCAAATCGGCTGAACTGGTTTTTGGCGATTTCTGTACTTTATATGGCATGATAAAAGCCAAACTCCCCAATGCCAAGGTGTTGTATATTGCCATTAAACCTAGTTTAAACAGATGGAATAAAGTATTGGAAATGCAAAAGGCAAATAATTTAATCAATGAATTCCTTAACCACAAAGCAAATGCAGAGTTTGTAGATGTTTTTTCGCCAATGATTGGTATATCAGGGAAACCTGATAAAAAACTTTTTGTGAATGATGGCCTACATCTGAGTGAAGAAGGCTATCAACTTTGGACTCAAATTTTGACTCCATATTTAATCGAAAAATAATCACTAAAAATAAAGTTATGTTGAAGCAATTTTTCTTAAGCATATTATTTTTAATCCCCATAATCGCAATCCCTCAAGATTTCATAATCAACACAAGCAATAGAGTTAACACAACACTTAATGGTAACTGGAATTATATAATAGATCCTTATGAAACTGGATATTACAATTACAGATATGAACCTTACGACCAGCAAACTCAAAATAATAATTCCGCATTTTATAACAATTACCATACCGATAATAAATTAGAATTGGTTGAATACGATTTTGATAAATCCCCAATTCTAAAAGTTCCGGGCGATTGGAACTCCCAATATGAAAAACTACTTTATTATGAAGGAACAATCTGGTATAAACGAACATTTGATTACACTTTTTCGGATGAAAAAAACAGATTGTTTGTTTACTTTGGAGCTGTTAACTATAAAGCCGAAGTGTATTTAAATGGAAAAAAACTGGGAATTCATGAAGGTGGTTTTACGCCTTTTAGTTTCGAAATATCATCCATAGTAAAACCAAAAGATAATTATTTAGTCGTAAAAGTTGATAATAAGCGATTTAGAGAAGCCATTCCAACAATCAATACCGATTGGTGGAATTATGGTGGTATAACGCGAGATGTTTTACTTATTGAGGAGCCCAATACATTTATCCAAGATTATTTTATTCAACTTAAAAAAGGAGATTCGAAAACAATCAGTGGTTTCGTAAGTTTATTTAATGCCTCGGAAAATGAAAAAATAACAATTTCTATCCCAGAATTGGATATAAATAAAACATTATCAGTTGATAAGGATGGGAAAATCCAATTCGATATCACTGCAAAAAAAATAGATTTTTGGTCACCTGAAAATCCAAAATTGTACGATGTAAATATTACAACTGCCCATCAAACCCTAAAAGATGAAATTGGATTTAGAACAATTGAAACTGTTGGACACGATATACTTCTCAATGGGAAATCAATTTTCTTGCGAGGAATTTCCATACACGAAGAAAATGCAATGCGCGGCGCCAGAGCAACTAATGAGGCAGATGCATTGGTATCGCTTATTTGGGCAAAAGAATTGGGTTGTAATTATGTTCGATTGGCACACTATCCACACAATGAGCACATTGTAAAACTTGCCGATAAAATGGGACTAATGGTTTGGGAAGAAATTCCGGTGTATTGGACTGTTGATTTTACGAATGAAAAGTCATTGAAAAATGCAAAGAATCAATTATCGGAAGCCATTGCCAGAGATAAAAACAGAGCATCAATCATTATCTGGTCGGTTGCAAATGAAACACCTCCATCTGCGGTAAGAAATGCATTTTTATTAAATCTGATAAATCATTCAAGAGAACTTGATAACACCAGATTGGTAAGCGCGGCATTAGAGAAACACTCGAAAAATGGTATTCAAATTGTTGATGATGAAATTGGTAATCATCTCGATATTGTAGCTTTTAATCAATATACAGGTTGGTACGGCGGCTCTTTAGAAGATGCTCCAAATGCCAAATGGGATATCAAATTTAACAAACCCGTAGTTGTTTCAGAATTTGGTGGTGGCGCATTACAAGGATTGCATGGAACTATTCATGAACGCTGGACTGAAGAATATCAGGAGTATCTTTATATTCAAAATTTAAAAATGATAGAGAAAATTCCAAACATAAGAGGAACAAGTCCTTGGATTTTAAATGACTTTAGATCGCCAAAAAGATTGTTGCCTAATATTCAGGATGGATGGAACCGAAAAGGCTTGATATCAAATAACGGAATAAAAAAGAAAGCATTTTATATCATGCAGGAATTTTATAAAAAAATAGAACTTCAATATAAATAAACGATGAGAAAAAGAAATTTGTTTTGGATTGGAATTATTGGTTTAGCAATACTTCCTTCATGTTTAACCAATAAGAATTCAGTAAATGAGAAAAAAGCAAATTACGAATTAGTTTGGGCTGATGAATTTGACGGAAATTCAATCAATTTGGATAATTGGACTTTTGAAATCTGGGATGCCGGAAGGGTCAATAACGAATGGCAAAAATATGTCGAAAACACAGATAATTATCAAGTAGAAAACGGAATCTTATCAATTACAGCCATAAAAACCGGCGAAAATAAAAAAGGCGGTTATACTTCAACCCGCTTATCGAGCCAAAAGAAAAAAGAATTTCAATACGGCCGCATCGAATTTAGGGCAAAAATGCCCAAAGGAAAAGGCACTTGGCCTGCATTATGGATGTTGGGCTCAAACATTAAAGAAGTTGGATGGCCAAGGTGTGGAGAAATTGATGTATTGGAATATGTAGGTTATCAACCGAATATCGTACATACAAACATTCATACAAAAAATGATTATGGCGTTACGGATAATAAAGTTTCAATTAATTTAAAAACAACCGAAGAGGAATTTCATATTTATGGAATACTATGGACAGCAGAATCAATTAGTTTTTATATTGACTCGCCGCATAATATCAAAAACACCTATGCCCCCTTGGAAAAAAATGCCGATAATTGGGCATACAGTCAGCCATTTTATTTGATTATGAATTTTGCCGTTGGCGGCGATTGGGGAGGTGTACAAGGTGTTGATGAAACAATTTGGCCGCAGACTCTGGAAGTTGATTATGTTAGAGTGTATCAATTAAAATGATTTGTAAATAATTAAATTATAGACTCGTGAAAAAAATAATCTTACTTTTATTAATAAGTTCGCAAGTATTTATTTCTTGCAGCTTAAATAGATCAAATGAAAATTATACTCCAATCAATGGCTTTTCGCAAGAAGCTAATCTGCAGTTAAAAGAGTTTTTTGAAAAATATGAAAATTCAAGCGAAAGAAAAATCGCAGTTTTTGATGGCGACGGAACCGTAATTGGGCAAACGCCACATTATTTGGCCGATGAATGCATGTACCAATATGCACAGGAAAATCCAAACTGGCATTCGGAAATTATTGATACAATGATAAAATATTCAAATGTTTCTTTACCCTATGTGCAATACCGTGTAAAATTTATTGCAGGAAAATCTTTGCAGTTTTACCGCGATTTGGGAGAAGAAACTTTCAATAAATATTATAAGGACAAAATTTTTCTACCCGTAAAGGAATTAATCAATACATTAAAGAGAAACAATTTTGAGGTTTGGATTGTAACAGCTTCACCTGAAGGAATGTATCAACAATTTTTGAGCAAAGAATTCGATATTCCGCTCACAAATATAGTTGGTGTTAAATCGGTTATTAAAAATGGAATAATTACTGATGAAATTGTTTTTCCTGTGCCTCAAGACCAAGGGAAAAAAGAAGCAATAGAAACGTTTATACAAGATCAACCTCTTTTTGCTGCCGGTAATAGTCGCGGTGATAAAGAAATGATAGAGTTTGGCAAAGCATTGAGAATGATTGTTAATCCCGATGAGCACATTGAGGTTGGTCAGGAACAAAGTATTGCAGACTATGCAAAAAAAGAAAACTGGTTAATCATTAAAATAAACGACAGCCCATCTGTTGATTTTCCTTCAGTCTCGTCAAAAAAATACGGAATCAGGCTAAACAAAACACATATTGTTCCTTATTTAGATTAATAATAGGGATATAAAAATGAAAAATATCTATTTAGGATTTTAATATTTATTGATAATTGCGATTTATAATTAATTCAAAAACAAGATGAAAACAAAATCAATACTTCTGGTTTTAATGATTTTTCTAATGAGTGTTCAGATTCAAGCCCAGGTTACTTTGCCTGCCATTTTCGCCGATAATATGGTTTTGCAGCGTAATGTTGAAATTCCGATTTGGGGAACAGCAAATGCCAATGAACACATAGAAATTCGTTTTAACAAGCAAGTTAAAAAAACAAAAGCTGATAAGACCGGAAATTGGTTCGTTAAATTAGACCATGAAATTGCAGGTGGCCCATTTAATCTGATGGTTAAGGGAAAAAATACCATTGAGATTAAAAACATATTGGTTGGCGAAGTTTGGCTGTGTACCGGACAATCGAATATGGAATGGTCTGTATCACAGTCTGATAATGCTAAAAATGAAATTGCTACAGCTGATAATCCAATGATTAGGCATATTAAAATCGACAAAGAAGTAAATTCCTTGCCACAAAATAGTTTTAATACTAGTAAAAGCTGGCAAATTTGTAATTCAACAACGGTTGGAGATTTTAGCGCCGTCGGTTATTTTTTTGCACGAAATTTATACAATGAATTAAAAATACCTATCGGACTAATAAATATTTCCTGGGGAGGAACTAATATAGAAACATGGATTAGTAGAGAAGCCTTTGAAAACAGTGAAGAATTCAAGGAAATGATTGCTGAAATGCCAAAAGTCAATTTAGATTCACTTTCAAAACTAAAATTAAAAGGATTTGATAAGAAA